>DATFLS010000167.1:0-10843 GCA_035267465.1 bacterium | reverse complement strand
CGTTTGACGGTGATCAGCCGTCCGGCGACTATGAAGTCTTCACCGATGAATTCAAGGGCGTGGAAACCCTGGAAGATCCCGGTAATGCGGAATACCGGCCCTGCGGACTTGCCGAAGGACCGGACGGTTCCCTGTATATTACCGACTCCCAGCAGGGACGAGTCTGGCGGGTACTCCCGAGAGGTTGACACAGAGAGAATACAGGCATTGGAAAAGGCATGAGATCCAGAAGTGGTTTTCATGCCTTTTCATCCTTTCCCCCCGGAGATTTTTCAGAGTTCCCATGTGATAGTAACCGGATGTACGGTTCGACTGAATGTCACACTCTTTTACGCCTCACCTCGCCTGATTTCTATGTGAAGGATATTTTCTCTGCTCCGATATTAGATTGAACTGTTTGAACTGTGTTATCATCCTCCCGTGGAGTGATGCTATTTCGGGTCGGAGGAGAGAGAGGCCAAGTTAATGACCAGCAGGATTTATACGAATCTGGCAGAAGTGTATGATGCGCTGTGGGGGCATCTGACCCGCCAGTACGTTTCCCTGGTGAATCATGTATTATTCGATCACGGCCTCACCTATGTCCGGGTGATCGATTTCGCCTGTGGAACCGGTTCTCTGGCCTGCCAGATGGGGAAGAAAGGCCATCTGGTCCATGGGATTGACATATCACCGGCCATGGTGAAAATTGCCCGAACAAAAACCTGGGATTTACCGAATGTGACCTTCGCGGTGCAGGATATGATGCAATTCTCCGCGAACAGTGTGTATGATGTTGCCACCTGCACCTTCGACTCGCTCAATTATCTGCTCGCAGAAACTGAGGTACGCACCTTTGTGAAAGCGATCACCCGGGCCCTGAAGCCCGGGGGCCTCTTTATTTTCGACATCAATACCGAGCACATGTACGCACATTACCAGGAGGATATTCTCCAGCATAATTTGAACGGCAAGCGATTTTTTCAGCGCCTCTCTTACAACGCCAATCAGAAAATCGCCACCGCTGTTTTTGAGTTCACTGACGGAACGATGGAGATTCATCGGCAGGCGGCATATAGTTATGCTACCATCAAAAAAATCTTAAAATCGGCCCGAATGCGCGTTGTGAATGCCTATTCGGATTTCAATGGCCGGGGATTCCGTTCCGGAGATGAGCGCCTCATCTGCGTGGCAGTAAAACGATGATTATCTTCGTGATGCTGACCCCCGATGAAATCACCATCCTGTGGAAATTCTACCAGTGTTGCCTTTGGAGTCGTTCCGGTGGAATCGTGAATTCTATAACGGTTCAGGAATAGCTTCACCAAACTCCTGAAGTTTAAATAGTATTTTCTTTAATCTCTGGGTTATCATACATTTCAGAAGCTAATGGATTCCCGATTGCTCATGAATTTCCGGGATGTCTGTTCAGTAACTGATAACTGTCATACCCAAAACTGGTGAGGAGTGGCTATGTCTGTCCGCACCCGGAATTTGAAACTGCTGGCAGCATTCGTTACGTCAATATGTCTGGTTCTCCCGGTGAACGCGCAACCGGTTCCCGCTGATTTCCTTTCGACTTTACGGGCAAATCACCCCAGATTGTTACTCACACAGGATCGGTTATCGCACCTGAAAAATCAGGCAGAATCGGATGCGCTGCTGCAGCGTTATATTGAAGATGTGATCCGGACGGCTGATGAATACTTGGCAGCTGATCCTTTAGCATATGAAAAAGTCGGCCCCCGGCTGCTGCAGGTCAGTCGGGCGTGTCTGCGCAGGATATATGCATTGGGACTGGCCTGGCGCTGGACCGGCGAGGAGACGTACGCCAGAAAAGCTGTGGAAAATCTGGTTACCGTCTGTTCCTTCCCGGACTGGAACCCGTCGCACTTTCTGGATACGGCTGAAATGTCCCATGCTGTCGGCATAGGATTCGACTGGGTCTATGATTTTATGGACGCCGCTACCCGGCAGCAAGTGAAGCGCGGATTGATTGAACTTGGCATGGAGCCCGGAGTCGAGGCGTATCAGGGCGAGGGATACTGGTGGACCCGCTCGGAATTTAATTGGAATCAGGTCTGCAACAGCGGATTGTCCATCGGGGCGCTGGCCATTGCGGAGAGTGACCCGGAGTGGGCTGAGGCTATCGTCCCGAAAGCGGTCGCTTCATTACCGGCGGCGCTGAGTTCGTATGGTCCGGACGGCGCCTGGTTGGAAGGACCGGCCTACTGGCATTACGCCACACGCTATACCGCTTACGGAATCGCCGCATTCCAAACGTCACTGGGAAAAGATTTCGAACTCACCGACATCGACGGGTTGGCAGATACCGGCTTGTTCCCGATTCACACTACCGGTCCCACCGGACTCTATCTGAATTTTGCAGACAGCGGGGAACGGAGCGAACGGCATCCCATGGCCTGCATGTTCTGGCTGGCCCGAACATATCAGAATGGGTTGTATGCGAATGCCGAGCATGCCATTCTGCAGAATGCGGAAGCGGATCCCGCCCACGTGATCTGGTACCAGCCGCGAATGGACGCGCCCGATCATCCCGGGGACAAGGATTATTTTTTCGACGGGCCGGTGCAGGTCGCGGTGTTTCGCAGCGGCTGGGATGATCCGAATGGGTTGTTCGTGGGCGTGAAGGCCGGGTATAACCAGGTCAATCACGGGCATCTGGACTTGGGCAACTTCGAACTGGATGCCATGGGGGTGCGATGGGCCCGTGATCTGGGTTCGGACGATTATAATCTGCCCGGGTACTGGGAGTCGGAAGAAGGCGGTCAGCGCTGGACGTATTATCGGTTGCGGTCTGGCAGCCACAATGTCCCGCTTCTGTGCGGGAAGGATCAGGACGTCTATGCGAAATCTTCCTTTACCGCTGGGAATTCCGGTCGCGATGCATTTGTCCAGATCGATCTCACCGCTGCGTATAGGGAGTATGCCGACAAGGTGCTCCGGGGTATCACAACAACCCATAACCGCCATGCAGTGGTGGTACAGGATGAGTTTCAGCTCACCTCCACCTGTGATATCACCTGGGGTATGACAACCGATGCCCGAATCACTCTCCAGGAGAACGGAAATGCTGTACTCCGCCTGAAGAATGAAGCGCTCGTTGCCCGCGTCCTGGAACCCGAAGGAGCGACTTTTACAGTAACATCCGCCGAACAGGAGCCCCCCGAAGCACGGAACGAAGGCGTCCGGCGGTTGCTGCTGCAGCTCCCCCGGCAGTCCGGGGAGGTGACCACGGCCGTCTTACTGGCGCCGGTGTGGGAAGACAGCCGGGTGGATCCGAATATCGGCGTGGTTCCGCTTGAGGAATGGTGAGAAGTCCGGATTAATCCCCGCGAAAGTGCGTTCTGGTTGACTTATGCGGATACACTATTTTCAGCACGTCCCATATGAAGGATTAGGCAGCATCGCTTCGTGGTTACGTTCGCGAAGTTATTCCGTGAATGCTACCAGGTTCTATGAAAATGACGTATTCCCGCCGCTCTCCGAGCTGGACGCCCTGATCGTTATGGGCGGACCGATGGGGGTGAATGACGAGGCGGAATATCCCTGGCTGGCGAGTGAAAAGCGGTACATTGAAGATGCGATTCAGGCCGGAAAGGTGGTCATCGGCATCTGCCTGGGGGCGCAGCTCCTTGCTCAGGTTCTGGGCGCCCGGGTATTTCAGAATCCTGATCCGGAGATCGGCTGGTTTCCCGTGCGATTCTCCGAGCGTATCCGCAGCCAGAATTTCTTCCCGTTCCTGCCACAGGAATTTACCGTATTTCACTGGCACGGCGACACCTTTGATCTCCCGCCGGATACGGTTCCGTTGGGCGCCAGCGAGGGATGCCCGAACCAGGGGTTTTACGACGGAGGGCACGTCCTCGGCCTCCAGTTCCATCTGGAATCCACGCCGGAGGGCGTCCGGGATCTTGTCGCCAACAGCCGGAAGGCATTCGTGCCCGGAAAGTATATTCAATCCCCGGAACACATACTTTCGGTGGAAGGTGAGTTCCGGGAAATCAACCGGCACATGGTTCATATTCTGGAGACCATGTTGGGAACTGCTCGCCACAAAAACCCTGAGTCTGCAAAGTATCGGTGAATCCGGTGGTTGTTATTCTTCCGGCATAGTGAGATCCTCCACCGTGAGCGGATGGGACACCCACACCTCCCCGTTCTGATCGATGATTTCCAATTGCACCCGCCGGTTCTCGCTGGGCCCTTCAAAGGTTAATAATCCGAAATTGTAGTCTCTGATATCATTAATGACCGGTCCGTCGAACCGCCGGTTGTGGCCGGACGACTGACTGTTGTATCGATAGTGTTCCGGATCCGGATACACCGCATTCACCCCGGCATTCGAACTGACCAGCTCATACAGCGTATAACCCTCGTCCGGGAATTCGGTGCGGAGTAATGAGCCCACGTGCCAATCGCCGGAAATGAAAATCAACCCATTGATCTCCTCCTGGAATATCCAGTGAAGGAACTGCTGCCATTCGTCTCTGTAGCGCGCCCAGTATTCGGCGTTATCGTGGCGGTCCACTGTCATGACGCCCCCATTGACGAGGATTTTGAAGGTGGCCGTACTGGATTGCAGCCCCTGCTTCAGCCAGGCCAGCTGACCCGCACCCAGCATTTGTTTGCGATCGGAGCTGTAGTTCGGATCCCGGTGATACCGATCATCCAGTACGAAGAATTCCGCGTCTCCGATCCGAAAGGAATAAAAGGCGCCGGGCGTTTCTGCTGTTCCGGCGGACGGGTTCGGCCAGTACCGGGTGAATATATCCAGGGTGAGATCACGCCACTGAAACGTCCGGTCCGAGTTATTGGGGCCGTAATCGTGATCGTCCCAGATTCCATAGATGGGAGTGGTCGCCAGCACCGTCCGCAATCCGGGGACATCCCGGAGATATCGATGATACCTGGACATCATATATTTGACATTTTCCCGGGAGGTTTCGTATGCACCGGGTTCGTTGGGCATGTAATTGTTGTCTCCGATGAGCAGGAAGGCGGCCGGCCGGTAGGTACTCACCTGCCTCCAGATGGGCTGATAGGGAACCCGCGCCGGGTACATGCAGGAAGTGAAGCCGACTGCAAATTCGGGAGGATCATCTCCCTCCGGCGGGGGCAATAGCGAGAACGCCTGGGTTGTCTGAGGACGAATGGGCCGCCCGTCGATCTCCAGCTCGTAATAAACCAGCCAACCGGGCTTCAGACCGGTCAGTTCGATCGTCCCGGTGTGGGGAGCCTGGGAAGCGGTTTGCCCGGAGGCTGTCCCCCGGACGACCGGTTCTCCCATGGAAGAGCCATATCCCAGACGGGGTTCCAGCCAGTAATGCACCGTGACTCCGGCTGGTTGGTCCGTCTCCACCCAGATGCGGGAGGAGGTGGATGTGGTGTGCCCCACCATCGGTCCGCTGAGAAGTTCCGCAGCATGGATCTCGGCCGCTGCGAGACAAGACATCAACATGATGAGTAGTGTTTTCATTGGTTCTCCTTTGTTATTGGTACGTTTGATGGTGTCCTGTTTAAATTACGTGATTTCCGGCCAGCTGATCGCTGGGAACACCTTCTGACCAATCAGTAATCGGAAAAGAGTCCGGAGTGCGGCAATCCGCGCAGAGTCGGTGGAATCATTGATTCCCCTGGACCCGCTGTTTCCCCCGGAAATAAAATATCAGCCCGACCGCAAGAAAGGCCAGGGTTCCTCCCAGGACTTTCCCCTCAAATAGCCAGGGATTTTCGACGTTTTCAGGCGGAATCAAACTAAAAATAATGGAGATCGCCGTGGCAACAAACCCGGCGACGACCACAGCCCAGAGTCCGAATTTTCCGCCCGGAATCAGCAGCCTTCCGGAGTTTTCCGAGGAGAGTTCCCGACCCTTCCGCAGCTTTGCCAGACTCACGAACAGATATAAGTACGGAATAAAATACAGGATGAGCGTGGCATCCAGTAGCACCAGATACGCTTCTTCCACCGTGGACCCGATGACGCTCATCAGGATAAACACGGTCGAGAGAATGCCCTGGACCAGAATTGCAATGTGCGGGGTTTTCCACCGGGGATGAACCCGGCTCAGTGCGGAGGGCAGGAAGTTATCCACGCCGACGACGAACGGAATCCGGGCGGTCCCTGCCAGCCAGGCCCCGGCCCCGCCAATCCCGCCAACTGTAATACTGAACGCCATGGCATTTAACAGCCAGGGAAGGCCCATGCGGTCTCCGATTTGCCCGATTGATTCCACGATTCCGGAGATGATGTTAATCTCTGATGATTTGAAGATAATCAGCATGGCAGCGGTGCCGAGGATATAGATGCCGGTAATGATAAATCCCGAGATGACAATGGCCCGGGGAATCGTTCGTTGGGTGTCTTCGATTTCCTCTCCCATCACGGAGGCCAGCTCCAGTCCGGCGAACCCGAAGCACATGAGCGCCCAGAATGAGATCGTATCGAAGGTGCCCAGGTCCGGCAGGAGCTCCGGGAGAGCGAACGAGGTCCGGCTGCCGAAGATCACGGCGGCAATCCCGCCCAGAATAATCAGGACGACTGCGGGCAGCCAGTTTCCGATGGCCCCGAGATTCTGAATCCATTTGCCGGTCCGCAAGCCGATCATATTGAGAATCATCGCCAGCCAGAGAACCGCGATGCTGAAGAGCGCAATATATATGCTGCTGTCGCCGATACCAACGCTGTTCGAGCCGGCGATAAACACCGCGTTTCCGGCAAGAAATATAAGCAGCGAGGGATAATAGATCAGGTTGTTCACCCAGTAGCACCAACCGGAGACGAACCCATGGAACGGGCCGAACGCTCGTTTCGACCAGGCGTAGATGCCGCCCTCTTCCGGATAGTGAGCGCTCAGCTCCGAGACCGCCAGTCCCTGGGGAATAAAGAATATCAGGAGTGCCAGCACCCAGAGGATAATCGATTCGGCGCCGATCTGGGAAGCAGTGAGCAACCATCGCAGGCCCACGATTGCGGCCACGTTCAGCAACACCACGTCCCAGAGCCCCATCGCTCTGGACAACTGGCCGGTTGGTGCAGGTTGTTCGGATTCAGCCATATCAGGTATTGGTTCGGTTCCAATGAAAGAGCATTAGAATACACACCACTGAGGTGGCAGTCAACCGTTTATTCATTGCATTATTCATTGCTGCCAGAGAGGACTCTCGGATCGGGCGGATACGCTACAGCCACCGTTTCTTCCGGAAAAAGACCAGCAGTCCCCCTGCCACCAGCAGCATGATTCCAAGGACTGCCGGGTAGCCCCATCGCCATTGCCGCTCCGGCATGTAAGCGAAATTCATTCCATAGATCCCGGCGAGAAAGGTCAATGGAATAAAGATGGTTGCGATAATGGTGAGCACTTTCATAATCTCATTCATGCGATTACTCAACGTCGACAGGTAGAGGTCGAGCAAACCCGAGAGCATATCCCGATACGATTCCACCGTATCCACCACCTGGATCGTATGATCGTAGACATCCCTGAGAAAGACCTGGGATGTTTCCCTGAATAGCGGCGATTCCCCGCGGGTGATCTGTGCGATGACTTCTCGCAGCGGCCAGATAGCTCTTCTGAGGAAGATCATTTCCCGCTTGTGATTATGGATAGTCTCCAAATCGTCTGCGTCAGGATTATCCATCAGGTTCTGTTCGATAGTGACAATTTGTTCACCGATCCCATCCAGGGCAAAAAAGTAGTGATCAACCAGAGCATCCAGCAGGGCGTAGGCCAGGTAATCCGGCCCATAGGTTCTGAGTCGGCCTTTGGGGTTTTGCAAACGCTTCCGGACGGCGCCAAACACATCCCCCGGTTTCTCCTGAAAGGTGAGCACGAAATTCGATCCCAGGATCAGGCTGAACTGCTCATCCTCGATTTGTTCCTGCGTGTCGTTGTAGGTGATCATCCGTACGACAAGATAGAGCGAGTCCTCGTAATCTTCGATTTTCGGGCGCTGATTAGTGCTGAGCACATCCTCGAGCACCAGTGGATGGATGCCGTATTGCTTGCCGAGTGCCTCCGGGATAGCGACATTGTGCAGCCCGTCGACATTAATCCAGGTGACGGTATCGGTTTGGTGATACGGAACACACTGTTCGACATCTTCCACTGTCCGCTCCGTCAGGTCATGCTCATCATAATCGATGATGGTCATCCGGACGGATTCCGCTTTTCGTTCGCCGGAATGAATAAGTGTACCCGGCGCTGTGCCTGGTGTTTTTTGTCTGCGGAAAAGTCTTCGCGGTCGTAACATTAGTCCCTCCGGCAAAATTGCGTTGTTTATGGAATCAAATAATTCCCGGCTTTGACCAACTCATCCGGGCCCGGAATGATAGAATAATGTGACGGTTGAAAATGATTAATGCAACGGATTGATCACAGATAGGCTGGAGATCATGAAGCATGGCCACAGTAATTTCCCGGAAAGTTCAGGTTGAAGCGGGCGCTTATCAACATTTCACAGATGTAAGGTAATTCACATATTTTTGGTTTGAAGTCCACTATTTTCGGACAGTGTAACGAACAACTAAAGTCTATGAAGAAGGGCCATTGATGCAATCGACCTCGTTTCAGGCTGAAGCGCTGCAGTCACTCCCCCGTGTTACCGCAGACCAGATGCATCGGATCATAGCCAAGGCGGTCCAGGTGAGTGAGATTCCAATTCACCAGATGATGGAGCGGGCCGGGTTTGCGGTAAATAAAATCGCCCGGTGTTATTCCTCAAAAATTTTCCCCCGGGTTGCTGTGTTGGCCGGTCCGGGATTCACAGGGTCCATGGCAATCAGTACTGCACGGTGTATGGCGAATGCCGGTGCGCAAATTCAACTGATTCTCACGCTGCCGGAAGCGAACCTGTCTGCTGAATCGGCACAGCAATTGAAAATATTAAAGGGATGGTATCCTGAGATCCCTATTCATGATATGAGTAAAATATCCGCCAACAACCTGCCGCCTATGCCGGACTGTGATCTGATTATAGATGGGTTGCTCGGGCACGGCATCCAGGACGCGCCCAGGGATCCCATTGCCATCTTAATTTCTATTGCCAATGATGCCGAGGTGCCCACCATCAGCATTGACATACCCAGCGGAGTACACCCGGATACCGGGGGACCCTGCTCGCTTGCCCTGAAAGCAACGGCAACCGTAACCTTCACTCTTCCGAAGGAGGGGTTTACCCGAGCAAGTGCCAAGCCGTATCTTGGAGAATTGTATCTGGTGAATATCGGGGTGTGCCCGAAAATAATCGAATCGGTTCTGACAAGCGATCCTTTCCCCAGAAATTTACCTGAAATTCTGTATCTATATGATGAAATGATCCGGGAATAGTTTTCTCAAGTCCTTCCTCATTCTTATGAGACGGCCATTCAGGAGTTGAGAATTTCACTCCAATCATCCGCGCAGTAAAAGTATCCCTCCGAAAAAATATGTGAAATAATCGGAGAGCGTTTGTATATTCCCCAGAGTATTATGGAAATCATAGCGACGATTTAATTCAGTTGGCACCATCATTGGAAAATGGTGCACAGATAGCAAATCCCATTATGAAAATCGTATTGTGGAGGCAGAGAAGAATATTCGTATCAACAAGATCGGAAGAGGGAATGGGACTATGAATCCAGAACAGTTCTTACAGATTGAACGCACTGCACGACCGGATTTCGATGAGACAGGGGAGAAATCCGCGCAGTTGTTTGACGAGACCGTTTCAAAATGGGGAGAACACTGGAAGGCATATGGAAGTTTCCGTCTCACCACCGGGAAGCATGGCCTGGCTTTACATTTTCAGCTGCCTACCGGGAGCCGCGAGGTTGCCATCTTCTCTCTGCGAGCCGAACATGAGCACGGAAACTTTAACCTGAAAGGTCCTGACGCTGACCGGGAACGTAGAAAACTATCCGAATTTGAACTCAAACTGCTGGATGCAATGTACGAAAATTGGCGCTCATTACCGGACAATGAAGGGCAAGGCATCAAAGCGATTACCTTAGATTTTGCCAATACTTCCCATAATATTTTGGATCAATATCTGGAAATCGCTGTCCATATTGCACGAAGCTGGTTGGATGGCAGGAATAGCTCATAATGAATCAGGGGTCTCCTTCGTGCGTACTCCCTGTAATAGCCATGGTAGCCCTTCAGTTCAGGATTGGCGCTTCAACCCGGAGTAGCCGGCAAATTCACAGAAGATCACACACCAGACTTGTATTCCTGAAGATCACTTTTTATTATTAAACATATTAGAAAATTCGAATATGCTAATATGGCTATGATCGATTATCAAAAAGAAGCCGACATCCTGAAGGCCCTGGCAAACCCGATCCGGTTGAAGATTGTGGATACCATCAGGAAGGGGGACATCTGTGTGAAGTCGCTGGAGGAGATCACAGGCGCCAGTCAATCATGTGTCAGCCAGCATCTTTCTGTATTGCGGAATATCGGGATGGTGAACTCGTATCGGGATGGGAATCTGGTTTGTTATTCTTTGAACCATCGCTTGACCGATAAAATTTTAAATTGTATACACGAAGAGTATGATCACAGTACACTAAAAACGGAAGAATGAAGGAGGTTAACACACATGGCTGAGAATGAAAACACTGTCGAACTCACGGATGATAATTTCGAAACCGAGGTTATTAACTCTGATGTGCCGGTTCTGGTAGACTTCTGGGCCGATTGGTGCGCCCCATGCCGTGCGATTGCCCCGGCAGTGGCTGAGCTGGCCGCTCAATATCAGGGGCAGGCAAAAGTGGGGAAGTTGGACGTGGATAACAACCAGCAGGTGGCGATGCAATATGGTATCCGGAGTATTCCTACCTTGCTGATTTTCAAGAATGGAG
>DATFLS010000166.1:0-7776 GCA_035267465.1 bacterium | reverse complement strand
TTGGGCGTGGGCCTGGTTGGGGCGAAACATGGGAACCTCGCGTATCTTGTCGGTTCTAAGATCCTGATATTATTGCACATAATATACAAAAATAGGCTCTGAATTCCTATGAAAAATCGGTACTTTTTAGAGTGGACTCATTACTGGTTCATTTGTAGTAGTAAGGTGAAGTATTCCCTTTATGACAACATGTGCCCTTCAATTCCTGACATTGCGCTGCCTCGTAGAGATCCCTATGGGACAGCGGACGCCTCGAGGGAGGATTCTTTGAGCGGTTGGCTCTGCCGGAAGCGATGGGACATTGGAGGTTCGAGGGTTAGATTGATACGTAAGGCATTGGAAGATTTCACTAGCGAATCGGGCATAAATCACAGCAACCGTGGGGCGAACGTTTGGCGTTGGGCGCCGCTGAGTTCAGCCGTTAGCTGAGCTTATTAAGATGTTCTCTATATCATTTTTATATGCGTATATATCAAATCTATCTGTATATAATGCTAAATCGTCGAGGGATTAATTGCTGTATATTGCATATAATCAGTGCCTTAGAACCTAAATCAAGTATTATGGCATTCTAATTGCATCATTACCTGGTGAGTAGATACTACTTTTAGTTAGAGAAGCGTAATGAATACGCTAAACAATGAAGTAATACGATGAATTTATTGAAAATAATTTTAATTAACCTGGGTGAGCACCGATTACGTGCCGGATGGCGAATACTCATTGTTCTCGCGATGAGACATCCCTACTGGGGTGAGTTCTATTTCGACGGAGAAGGAAGGTTGTTCTGCTTCGACAAGAGCAACAAATACTACACCGCAATGTGGATTGAAGATTATCAGCACAGAATTGAACCATCCTCCTGGATTGAGTTGAGAAACATGTGATTTCGAGTGTTGAGAGCCATTCATGTCTTGATCAGTATGGCTTGGGATATAGAAAAACGAGGAAGTAAAGAAAAATGCGTACAACGACAAAAAATCTGCTGATAGCAATAGTGATGTTTGTCATGTTGATGCAGGGCTGTCAGAACAGAATGGCTACTCAAAATATTCAAACCGTGCATCCGAAGCCGACGGGGCCTTACGCGGTTGGAAGTCGATATTTCTATCTAATGGATAAGGACCGGCCGGACCACATTTCGCCCGATCCTGATGACTATCGGGCGATATCACTGCAAGTTTGGTATCCCGCTGAACCAGGGCCGAACGATCAGGTGATTCTCCTGAATGATAGAAGGTTGATCGAAGGCTACGTGCAAGAGGGTGCGTTAGACAGTACAATTTTAACAGAGTGGGCCATGGAACCGACCCATTCTTTTCTGAAAGCTAAACCAGCCAAGGCAAAAACCCTTTTCCCGGTCATTCTCTATTCTGCATCCGGTGTCATGAACGCCAATACGTTCCTGTCTGAAGAGCTGGCCAGCCACGGCTATGTCGTTTTCAGCATCGGCCATCCCTACTGGTGTGAGTTTTACTTCGATGCCGAAGGGAAAACCACTTACTTGGATAAGAACAATGAATATTACAAGCAATTATGGAAAGAAGAAGGTTCCTGGCAAGCGCTTAAAATCAAAAAAGAGATTACCCTGGCCAAAACCCTGGGAGACAGGCCAGATCTGTATAAAAAGCTCAACCAGGCCATGCCCACCGAGGTCAGCGATCTGCGCCTTTGGGGGGAGGACATCGCTTTTGTTGTCGATCAATTGAAGGAAATGAATTCAAAAACCGGCTTTTTCAAGGGAATAATGGATGTGAATCGCATTGGCGTTATGGGCTATTCCAAGGGCGGAGCAGCCGCCGGACAGTACTGTCTGATCGCGGATGATCGCTGTAAGGCCGGAATCAACCTGGGAGGCTTCATGTTCGGAGACATCGTCGAGAAAAATCTGAAAAAACCGTTCATGATTATGGAGCATATTGAACCCTGGGCTCCGAACGGCTTGCCTATCGGCGAATTGTTCTTCAAGAGGGCGGAAAGCAGTGCGTATATAGTTGCGATCAGAGATGCGCTTCATGGCAACTTTTGCGATATGACTTTAGCCAAAAAGTACATCAAAGCAGAAGGGATTGTTGGCCCCATTGAGGGAGAAAAATTTTTAAACATTATGGAGTATTATGTGCGGGCCTTTTTTGACAAATATGTCAAAGGCGTTCCCGGTGTGGTGATCGAGAATCTCTCAACCACATATCCCGAAGTCATTTTCAAATCACAAAATGAAGACACTGCGAAGTGATCCATTTATCATTTAATGTGTATCATAAAGATCGACCCCGGGTCTAGCGGAGTAAACAAGAGACAATTCAAATGCATTGATGAGAAATCTGTCTTTATCTGATCCGGGAGAGATTTATCGGTCACAAATTCCATCTTGATGTCATTGAACTGAGGAGACAGGGACTTCAAATTTATAGCGTAAACAAATCGATTATAATAAATAGCCACCTAACGAGACTGTCGAAAAAGTCCCTTTTCGAATCCACCAACGATGAAACCTTTTTACTAAACATGCAATAAACTCGTCGCCATTTGCACTTCATATAGCAGCTATATTAAGCTATTGATAAACCAGACAGATAGAGGCACAGATGGCGACTGGCAAAGCCCACAACTATCGCCAGATGATCATGCTGCCGCTTTCACTCGAAGATCAGTTGCTGCCCGGGTCGCTGGCATGGGCGATTCATGAACTGGTGGAGCACCGGGTGGATACCGCCCTGTTCGATACACACTATGCCAATGATGACACCGGCGCGCCCGCCTATCCGCCGAAGATTGTATTGTAGATTGTCTTGTTGGCCTCTGCTCGGGAGGTGATCTCCTCGCGGCACATTGAGCGAGCCTGCCGGGAAAATATCACATTCCTTGCCCTGGCCTGCGCATGGCGCCGGGCCGAATGGGATGTACGTTCCTCGTGTATAGGAAACTAAAGTGGGCATTTTGCTAACGAATTTACTGTTGTTACTTTTGGGTACTTTCGTTATTATTACAAAACAAAACCAATCATAACCATTAGATATGATGGCAATTTCTGTCGATGGCTGTTTGATTTTTGTAATTCAAGTTTGAATAGGGGGAGATTACGATGTTCGCTTCCCAGCGCAGACAGCGCATTCTGGAGCTGCTTACCGAGGACGGCTCTGCCCGGGTATCGGAGCTCAGTGATATTTTTAAGGTTTCCGAGGTGACCATCCGGCAGGATCTGACTCAGCTTGAGCAGGAAGGACTCATTGTGCGTGAGCACGGCGGGGCCTATTTACAGAGTCTCCCGGATCAGGTACGCTCGTTTTCTTTTCAGCACACCGAAAATATGGAGAAAAAACAGCGCATCGGACGAAAGGCGGTGGAGTTCATCCGGAATGGTGATTCCATTATCCTGGATTCGGGAACCACGGTCACCGAAGTAGCCAGAAATATCAACGGCTACTCTGATTTGACTGTGGTGACCAATGCCGTCAATATCCCGTTTATTCTGGGAGGACAGCCCGGCATCACTGTCCTGGTAACCAGTGGTGAGTTCAAAGCACCCACTCTTTCGCTGACCGGCCAGAAAGCCGCCGATTTTTTCGATAACCTCCATGTGGACAAGCTGTTTCTCGCAACGGCCGGGATTACCCTGCGAGCGGGATTGACCTATCCCAGCCTGAGCGATCTGCCGGTCAAGCGGGCTATGATTGAAGCGGCCTCCACCGTCTATCTGGTGGCCGATTCCACCAAACTCGGGGTTCAGTCACTGGCCAGCCTCGGGGCGCTTGCACTGATCGATTATCTGATAACGGACGACGGTATCACCGAAAAATACCAGAAAGACTTTTCCCAGCACGGGATAGAGTTTATTATTGCATAACTACAAAGACCTATCAGCATTGATTTCAAGTTTTCAGGGAGGAGTTATCTATGGCTAAAAAGTTGAGTCTGTTAGTGTTATCAATTCTCATTGGCATGCTTGTGGTAGCATGCGGCAACCAAGCAAAACAAGAGGCCGGACAAGCCGGCAACAAGGGGAGAATCGCAGTGGTGATTTCAACGCTGAACAACCCCTGGTTTGTGGTCTTGGGGGAAACGGCCGTGCAGGAGGCCAGGGATCTCGGATACCAAGCTACCCTGTTCGACTCCCAGAACGATAATGCCAAGGAGACGGAACATTTTGAAAATATTCTCGCTGCCGGGTACGACGCCATTCTGTTCAATCCCACTGATGCCGACGGCTCGGTCTCGAATGTGGAGAAAGCCGGAAAGGCGGGAGTTCCCACGTTCTGTATGGATCGGGAAATCAATTCGGACGCGGCAGTCAGTCAGATCCTGTCGGACAATTACACCGGATGCGTGGAGTTGGGACGGTATTTCGTGGAGCAATTAAATGGGGAAGGCGAATACGTGGAGCTCCTTGGGCTGGTCGGAGATAATAACACCTGGAACCGGTCCCGCGGCTTTCACAGCGTGATGGATAATTATCCCGACCTGAAAATGGTCGCCCAGCAGACCGCAGATTTCGACCGGAACACTGCCATGGAAGTGATGGAGTCCATTCTGCAGGCGCATCCTGATATCGATGCGGTCTTCTGCGGAAACGATGCCATGGCGATGGGAGCCTACCAGGCGCTCGCGGCGGCCGGAAAGGCGGACGAAATCATGGTGTTCGGGTTCGATGGGGCGAAAGATGTGGTGGAGTCTATCGGCGCGGGAAAAATTGTGGCAACCGGGATGCAGTTTCCCAGATTGATGGCCAGAGAGGCGGCCCGGATGGCAGACCAGTACCTGAACGGACAGCGGGATTTCCCTGAAAAGATTCCTGTGGCGGTGGAGCTGGTGACCCAGGATAATGTCAGTCAATATGTGGCATACGGAAAAAAACAGTAATGTGATTGATTATGAGCATGGAATTTTTATCGAAATTGATAGAAAAATTACGCGTGCTGGTAAAACTCCGGTATCTTGTATATGCAGTACTTACCGGAATCGTCCTCTATCATTCCGTGTATTTTGAACCGCTGGATCAACATCAATTACAGCAAAACCAGGGGGAGCTGCAGCCGGCGGAATTCGCCAGAGATTTCTGGGAGAACCGCCTGTTGAAGAACCTGGAGCGGGCTGTCTCCGCCTCAAAGCTGATCCATCTATTTAAAAATGACATGGCAACAGCGGTACAGCAATATGGACAAACTCTGGGAATTTCTTCCACTCATTCCTATCTGGTGCAGGGACAGGGAAGGATCACAGCAGTCAATAACAATGGCGTGGAGATAAATATCGAAGCACCTCCTGATTCTCCGGAAGTTTTTATTGAAACTCGAGACATCTTCGGCAATGCGGTCCGGGATGCCTCCGGTCTGCTCAATATCGACGATTTCAGGAGTACCATGGAATTCAACGCCATCTCAGTGGAGATCAATAAGATTATCAGGGAAGAAGTTGTACCTGAAATCCTTCAGGAAACCGAGGTCGGGAGGAGTATCCGGTTTGTCGGGGCGGCGGAAGTCAACGAAGATAACCCGGAGATTTCCCCGCTGCATATCGTCCCGATACAGGTCCAGTTTGGGGATCGGCAAATCTCATGACCGGCACGGGTGACCATATTATACTCTCGACTCGGGATATCAGCAAATCTTTTCCGGGAGTCCGGGCGCTTAAAGAGGTCAGTTGTGATTTTTACGCCGGGCAGGTGAATGCAGTTGTGGGCGAGAACGGCGCCGGCAAATCCACGCTGATGAAGGTTATCTGTGGAATCTATCCCGACTTTGAGGGGAGCATCACACTGGAGGGAGAGCCGGTTGCATTTACCAATCCCAGAGAGGCAGAGCAGCAGGGGATTGCCATCATTCACCAGGAACTCAACCTGATCCCCCAACTGACGGTGGGGGAAAACATCTTCCTTGGACGTGAACCTGTGAGCAGACTGGGATTTATTGATTACCGGAAAATGTACGGCGATTCCAGTGAGCTCCTGCAGCGGTTGAGACTGAATGTGGCGCCGGATACCTCGGTTTCGAAGCTGCGGGTGGGGCAGCAGCAGATCGTTGAGATTGCCAAAGCACTCTCCTCCGACGCCGGGATTCTCATCATGGATGAGCCCACCTCCGCTATCAGCGAACACGAAATTGATATCCTGTTCGAACTTATTGATTCGTTGAGGGAGCAGGGTGTCACCATCATCTACATTTCGCATAAACTGGATGAACTATTCCGGATCGCTGATCATGTGAATATTCTCAGAGACGGCAGGTTGATTGATTCCTCCCGGATTCGGGACATCACCAGAGATGAAATCGTCCGCAAAATGGTGGGCAGGGATATCGAGGAGTTTTTCGTCAAAGAAGTAGTGGACTTCGGAGAAGAAATCCTGCGGGTCATTGACCTTTCTTTGCAGCATCCCACCAGACCGGATGGTTATCTGGTGAAAGAGGTCAGTTTCAGTGTAAGGAAGGGCGAAGTCATGGGGATTTTCGGGTTGATGGGAGCCGGACGTTCTGAACTGCTGGAGTGTGTCTTCGGAGTTCATCCCGGAGAGAGCACAGGTAAGATTTTCCTGGATGGTCGGATTGTACGCATCGATTCACCGCACACGGCCATCCGGGCCGGGATTGGCCTGGTCCCGGAAGACCGGGCACTGGAGGGTCTCATTCTCGGGATGTCCGTTTCGAAAAATATCAGTCTGGCGAATATACAAAATGTTGAACGCTCTGGCTTTGTAAATTCCCGGATTGAAAATAAACTGGCAGCAAAATATATCGATCAACTGGATATCAGGACACCATCGCCGCAGCAAATTGTGGAATATCTCAGCGGTGGAAATCAGCAAAAGGTGGTGATTGCCAAGTGGCTGGCCACAAATCCCCGGATACTGATGCTGGACGAACCCACCAGGGGTATCGATGTCAATGCCAAGAATGAAATTTACCGGCTGATCAGTGAGCTGGCGAATACGGGACTGGGTCTCATCGTGGTCTCCTCCGAGCTCCCGGAGATTCTGTCCATTGCAGACCGGATTATGGTGCTCTCCGAGGGCCGAAAAACCGGGGAATTCAGACAAGCTCAGGCCAGTGAAGAAGTGTTAATGAAAGCGGCTATTCCGCGCAGCATGTGAATTTCGCTGCAACAGGCAGATTAAATCGATGGCAAAATTCGATTACAAATCATATCTCATGCGGTTTCAATCGCTCATCGCCCTGGTGCTGATGATCATCATAATGAGCTTTTTGTCAGAGAAATTCCTGACTGTGGAGAACACCTGGAACGTGATGCGGCAGATTTCGGTTAACGTCTGCATCTCGGTGGGCATGACGCTGGTCATCCTGACAGCCGGGATCGATCTCTCGGTGGGATCCATTCTGGCATTCGCCGGTGCGGTCACCGCCGGACTCTTGAAAAACGGCGTAGAAATTCCGGCGGCGAATCTGTATGTGGGATTTACCCTGCCGGGGGCGATTATTGCCGGAATAGCGGTTGGCTCTCTCCTGGGATTGATCAACGGCGTGGCCATTACCCGGTTCCGGGTGCCTCCTTTTGTGGCGACTCTGGCAATGCTGACCATGGCCCGGGGGATGACCATGCTCTGGACCGGAGGATTTCCCATCACCGGACTGGGGGAAGCGTTCGGTTTTCTCGGTACCGGCTGGTTCCTGGGAATTCCCATGCCGGTCTGGATTTCAGCCATCGTGGTGGCCGTATTCGCCGTTATCACAACCAGGACAAGATTCGGTCGGTACGTGTATGCTATCGGCGGCAATGAAAAAGCGGCCCGCCTTTCGGGATTGAATATCGATAAAATTAAGAACT
>DATFLS010000165.1:0-6194 GCA_035267465.1 bacterium | reverse complement strand
GGGGAGCCCACCACGGTGACATTTCGCTGGCTGCATAACGGCGAAGAGTACTTCACCTTTGATGCGAAGGTCGGAGTCTCCTCAAACTGGCGTACCTATTCCTCGGTGACTCCCCGGCCCGGCGAGTGGCAGGTGCAGATTCTCGCGCCGAACGGCGATCTCCTGACCGAGCGCACGTTCATGGTCGAACAGGAACAATCCGGCTAACCGCTGCTTCCGGCAGTCGGTGGATAATAGAGTGCGCATTATGCAGAACAAATTACCTTTTGTTCACCTGGGTTGGCTGGTCATCTGCTTTCACATTGCCCCAACAGTCACAGGGCAGGAACCGGATGCTGCTCTGTATCTCGAATCCCTGATTCTGACCACCGACGTGGTGAACCGGGAACCGGTGGATACGGTGCAGGCGTTTGCCGTGTCCATCGATAGTCTGGCTTTCTGTCATCTCCGGGTCCACAATATGGGTCCGCCGGATACGCTGGTGATTCGTTGGCAGCACAACAACCAGCCGTATGCCAGCCGGCGGATCCGTGTGGGCACTTCTACCAGCTGGCGAACCTTCTCGGCGATGGAATGTCAGGCCGGCCGCTGGAAAGTGGAAATATCAACCGGAAACGGAGAGGTACTCGGCAGTAAGGAGTTTTCGATACTGGAGTCCACGGTGTCGGACGACAGCGGCAGAGAAGCCGGTCCATAGGCAAGGCACCTGGAGGAGATCTGACATGGCTATATACAGGATGTTCCCATGCAGCAGGGAGCAAGCAGGGGAAAATCCAGCCGGAGATTGCAGGGGTCTTCCTCTTTCGGTCGGTGTGAATGAACCGCTGTTAATCTATCCCGGTCAAAGGTCGGAACGGAGAGTTGAAGTCATCGATGGGAAAATCTACTACAGTGACGAATACTTCGTTACCGGAACGGAGACACGAGCTGATCGCCCCGGCCATCTCTGGGAGTATTTTTTGTATCCGTAATGCACACTCCCGCAGTCAAGATCCTGCTCCGGCTTCCGTTCATTATTCGGTATCCCGGGCTTCGTATTCCACAAGCACCTGACGAAATTTGGCGGCGGAGTCCGGAGTCGTCTCCGGCGGGGACCGGAGGATTGCTTCGATGCTGACATCCGGATCATCGTAGTAGGCTTCGATGGCTGAGTAATCTATCTGCAGGGAAGCGCCTTCCAGTGAAACACCGGCGAAGAATCCCCGGCTGATGGCGTACGAGTAAATTTCAGAGTCAAATTGCACATCGGTGCCGGCTCCGATGCCGCGTCCGTGGGGACCGGCGGCTACCGACGCATCCGCGCCCAGCGTAAACTCTTCCCGAACGATCGACTCCACACTCCTTTTGCTGTGAAACAAGAGCACCAGATCGGTGGACTGGACGCCGATTTGCCATCCGATGCTGCCCGCCCGCAGGGTGATGAACACCGGGTTGCTCCACTGACCATCATCCAGGCGTGCCACCAGAATGCCTCTGCCATGACGCCCTCCAACGATATAACCGCCCAGATGAGAGAGAGGCTCATACGCTCCCCGGACTTGAAAGCCGGGGAAACCGGTTCGCCCAACATTCAGGTCAGGATTTGCATGCAGCCGCTCTTTTTAAGCACTGTTAAGGAGATTAAAAACTCCCACATTCCAGGCATTTGCTTCTGAAATTCCCGCTTCACAATCTCTGCAAGAAATCGTTACTTTAGTATAGAAGTGGAGAAAGGAAACCAGCACCCGGAGCAGACCACATATGACGAAGAATATTCGATCCGGTAACGACGGATACAAGGAAAATACCAGATACTGCTCCCGGTGCGATTCCCGGTTCAGTTCGAAATTGAAGCGATGTCCGCACTGCGGTTCGCGGCTTTCCCGCTGGTCCGACAATTCGCCGGATCGACGGGACCAAGTGAAAGCGCGGCACCTGGAATATGTGAAGGTGCTCTCCACCTTCAACAACGGGGATGTGGCTATCATGAAATCCATCCTGGACGGGGGCGATATCCTGTATTATTTCATGGGTGAGCACTTCAACGCGGTGGATCCCCTTATTCAACCGATGCGGTTATACGTGGCGAAAGAGCAGGTTAGCACGGTCAAGGAGCTGCTGCAGACTTTCACCGATCGGTACCCGGGCCTGCGGTAACGACTGCAGAGCGGGAGGTATCTGGCTGTCAACATGCAGGATCTTCTGGTCTCTGATTCAACTCTATCGTTCTACCATTCATATGAGTCACCGTGCCATAGTGTGAGCCCGGAAGGAGACTGACAAAGAGCCCATTCGGGAAGAATGGAAAACAATCCGAATAGAAAGCGAGTGTGTGAACCATGATTTTTTCCCAGAGATTGTTACATCCGTTGCTTGCTATCCTTCTGCTCGGGATAATGACCTCCTGCAGCGGACTCGACTCCGATTGGATATCCCTGTTCAACGGCGAAGACCTGAGCGGATGGGAAGTACAGTGCACACCTGCTGATCGGGGAAAAGGATTCTGGTCGGTGCAGGAGGGGGCGCTCACAGCCAATTCCATGGGACGGCCGGACCACGATTACGTGTGGCTGGAGCATCAGGGAGACTATGGAGACTTCGAATTGCAGCTGCAGTTCCAGGCATTCAGAGATTCACCGGGGAATAGTGGTGTGCAGGTCCGCAGCCGGTTCGATGACAGTCCCGGTGCACCGGAGGGCGGGTGGATGCATGGTCCGCAGATAGACGTCCATCCGCCGACTCCCTGGAGGACCGGCTTCATCTATGATGAAACCCGGGAGGAGCGCCGGTGGATTTCTCCGGATCTGCCGGACTGGAATATCGACACCACCTACGCGCCCGGAACCTGGACATTTTACTATGCCGACGAAGGTGACGGCTGGAATGATCTCATCATTATCTGTGAAGGAACACGTATCCGGACCATTTTGAACGGAACGAAAATGGCCGATTTTGACGGGAGCGGAGTATTGGACAATCCGGCCCACAAATCACATAAGGTCGGTATGAAGGGCCACATTGCACTGCAATTGCATTCCGGTGATGAACTGCGGATCCGGTTCCGGGATCTCCGGCTGCGGCGGTTTACAAGTGCTGACAAGTGTTGGCACGACCCGATGATGTGGGAGTTGACAGCACCAGACTGTGGAGTCGGGATTGGGTCAACGGACGCCAGGGGCAGGCATATTTTCCCGGCGAAAGGTAATCCAGGCCACAGAACATGTCGCCGGATGACCGGTATGATCTATTAATATCAGAAATCGAAGAACCTTGCAAGCCAGGGAGTCAGTCATACATTCATTAGAGAAAAGAGGACGATATTCTGTCCGGCTTCACGATGTACTGTCGTTAGTTGTATTACTTGTTCTGGCTGTGAAACCCCTCGGAGCGCACGTACAGCTGGATTATCCGGTGGGTGGTGAGGAATTCCTCCAGGGGGAAACAATCACCATTCGATGGTCGGAGTTGATTGCCCACGACACCCAGAACTGGGATCTCTATTTTTCCGAAGATGGCGGCGGCACCTGGGAGGTGATCAAACTGGACATTGCCGTGGAGAGCCGCGCCTACCAGTGGACCCCTCTTGAAATCAGCACAATTGCTGCGCGCATCCGGGTGGTGCAGGACAATGCCGGCTATGATTACTCACACAGCAGTGGTGATTTCGTTATTACCATCGAACAGGCTGATGAAGGTGATCAGCCTGCCGAACAGTCACCGGCGGAGTTTGCCTTATTTCCGAACTATCCGAACCCGTTCAGTACCCGAACCACCATCCGCTATCATCTCAAACGAGGTGCCAACGTGGAGATTCGCGTGTATAACCTCGCCGGCCGGTCAATCAGAACACTGGTGGATCGCCGGCAGTCCGCAGATAGGTATCAGGTGGAATGGGACGGTCGAACCAAGACTGGTCAACACGCAAGTAGTGGCACCTATATAGTACAGATGGAGGCAGAGGCTTTCCGAAGGTTCCGGGTGGTCACGCTAATCCGTTGAGTGGAGAAGGATCCACAACATCACCTTCGGGATTGCAGCGTTCCTATGGGTTTGACAAGTGCTTACAAGTGCTGGCACGATTCGGGGAGGCGGGAGCTGATGGGGCGTCTTCGCGGGGAGTCACGCAATCGGACCCTCATATCCTCGGTAAAGATCCCTCGTCCTTGAAAAATAGTACTCGGGATGACATGCGGGTGGGTTTTGTGGAGAAATCGCCTATTGGCAGTGGGGCCGACTCCTGATTATTCGCAACACGGACTCGGCCCGGTGTGGGGTGGACGGCATAAAGAGCAGCCCTCATGAAACATCGCTGCAGGTGTGTTGGCACTGGCTGCTGAACCGCCCAACTGATGGTGGGAGCGAAGTTTCATGAGGGCAATGTTTGTAATGCCGCTGATGTGTTCCTCTGTTTAAGCCGCACCGGACATTTGTTGAAAGAAGATATTCTGGATCCGCTCCGAGAGCATGGCGGGATGGAACGGTGGCGTCAGAAATCCTTCCACCCTGGCGTGCTTGGCTTTTAACACCATTTCTTCGGTGGGGGCATCCGACAGAATCATCACCGGAATTTTTGCGGTATCCCGGTCCTTCTTCAGCATGCTGACGGCCTCGAATCCGTTCAAGCCTCTGGTGTTCACATCGAGGAGAATCAGATTCGGCTGTTCCGAACGAGCTTTATTCACGGCATCTTCCCCGGTGGGCACTTCGGTAATCAAATATCCACCCGACTGCAGTGTGTTCAGCAGATGCTTCTTAATTACCGCGTTATCTGTGGCAATCAATACACGCGGAGTGCGTGGTTTTATCGGTTGGGTATGATCCGAGAGCATGCGGATATGCTCCCGCATCACATCGACTTCCATGAGTATCTGATCCGGGTTCCGTTCGCCGGTGCTCAGGGTCTCCTCCACGTGTTTCACCCGCTTCTCCAGTGCGGCGACAGCAAGGCGTATCTGTTTGGTTTCCTCTATACGCCGGAGCATGAACTCCAACCGGCCGATATCGTATTGCGGATTGATGATTAAATAATCGTTGAGATATCCCTGCTTGATTTCCTTCTTGGCGTAATCTGCAAGCATCCGTTCACACAAACCGATTATTTCGGCTTCGGTATGCGTGTAGACCCAGCGATGCATGGGTTCCCGGGAACTGGTTTTCATCGAGAGGTCGAGCAGACAGACAGAGGTGGTTTCGAGTTCCGGCAATCGTGAGATTTCTTTGACGTCGAGCATCACCTGGAAATTGTACTTTTTCACTTCAAAAAATTTCTGGATAGGACTAATATCACCGGCACGATCAGAGATTATCAGGATTTCTTCATCATAAACGGACATTGAGATTACTCCTTTCTTCGTGGGCTGATTGACAGCAGATATTTTATCATACGTTCATTCTTTCGCATTTCAATCTTCAGCGTCAGGCTAAGAAGTATCAATTGGTATGCCAAGAAATTATTTCTGCGCGTAAGGTCCTGTTATAACAAAGGTGAACAGGATTGCAGCTTCTCACATCACTGTGTAGGCAGTTCGACGGTTTCGTCGATGACGGGGACATGCTGGTCGAATCAAAACGCCCATATTCGATACTCAATACCCAATATCCAATACTCAATACTCCAATATTTAATATCCCCACCCCACTGCCAGGTCTGTCTGCGTGAGAGATTCAGTGCGGAAGAAACGTAGAGATGCGATGCAGTACTCTCGAACTCAGATGCTCTAATACATATTTTGTAAGAACTTGCACGATCGGGAGGCGTCTCTTTACATACTGGAGCGTAATTCTACCCACGGAGTGCTGGTAGAGATCCCTCACTCCCCTTGAAAAGCAGGGGGTTCGGGATGACATCTTCTGTGTGGTATGCCGAAACGGAACCTACAGTCGCGGCCCGTGTGGTCATGTCTCTTGAAGCAACAGGCTCCGAACGTTTTGCACTGCCAGCCCTTTCTTGAGTCATTGCTGCTGTTGAGGTAGTCCTTCTGTTTGCAGGTAGCGCTGAATTGCCCGGTGCACTGAATCGGGAAATTCGAATCGCTCGGGAGGGATGTGATCTATGAAGAAACGCATGGTTTCGGTGGCGGCCTGGAGATCGCCGGTGGCTCGCTGGGCTTCTGCCAGGGTAAGGAACGCCCCGGCGAGCTGACCAGCATACCACCGGGTAGATGGTTCGATGGTCACAGCGGGATCATCAAAACCCCGGTAGCGGTATTGGTGGA
>DATFLS010000164.1:0-3718 GCA_035267465.1 bacterium | reverse complement strand
CCCGCACAGCGACCAGTTCCGACTGGCGGTTGATCACATCGAACAGATAATTCCGGCTGCCATACTCCAGATCCAGGTTCTTATATTCTTCTGTCCGATCCTGGTATGTAATGGTGATATCCACCTTATTGGCGTTTTCCTTGACATTCACCCGGATATTATTGCCCCACGATCCGGCTGCTCTGGCCTCAAAAATCAAGAGCGGATCATCCGCTGCATCGTTCAGGGTTAAACTGGCTTTGTCACCCCCTGCCGCCGGCGATACCACCACCTCGAATATGCCATTGTAGAAGGCCTGGCGGACCTCCGGGAGCGTAAACGAAGACGACACGCCATACACTTGTTTGAACCGGGGATAGGAATCCACGTGCTGCAGCTGGGCGGGAGCCTTCTCCGCCGTTCCGACGACAGCCAGAATACCGGATGGTGTTGGCAATGGCGGAACCACTTCCCGAACCACCTCAACGTCAACACCTGGGATTACTCGCGTAGCCATTATATCCTCCAAATTGTTTCATGTCATGAGTTGGCTTCGAATCGTTATCAATGTTCCATGTTCACACCGCTGGACGGATTGCGCAAATGGTACCGATCGTTTTATGCTTGTTCACTGTTCCAGGGGCGAACGCATGGAATCATCCGGAATCTTCCAGAGATTGCAGAATTTCCGAGTATTTCTCCTTGTTAATCTGATAGTGAACCTGGGAATCAGATTCCTGCTTTCTTATGAGATAGCCCTTTTCCACCAGAACCCGTATGGCACGTTCCACCAATTGCCGCTGGTGCTGAATTTCCTGCTCCAGCAGCCACCATTTCATAATCCCTTCCATGGTATCTCGTGACTCCGGATTCTTCACGAGATACCTCAATATGGCCTTCGAAATTGGATTGGAATCTGCCTTTTCAGTATGCAATGCACTTATTCTCATTGGATTTGGTGTTCATCCATTACAATTATTATGCCGTTCTAAATAGTGGAGCAGTTATATAAGGGATAACCAGTTGATAATTAACAGGCTACAGAACTAAATTGAGTAGAAACCATCCCGGATGCCGAGCCTCGAATTCTGCCCGAAATAGGATATTTTTGTCGGGGTGTGTTCTGGGGGTTTCGGCCGGAAGTCCTGCATTAACCGGATTACCGGGTAGGATAAATTTATCCTGCCCGGCAGGAACAATAAGCAAGAGCGGGTTCTGACATCAGGGCAGGAGTGTTATTAATCGGGGTGCGCTTCTGAACTTGTGCTGCGGACTTCCTCTGATGCCCATACTTACGGTGGTGAAAGCGAGATACCGATTGACAGGTGGGAGACGGATACTTGGTCTCGCGTTTACTGCACTGACAGGGCTTTACTCCGGGAGGACATTCCGCACTTCAATTTTATGTTTGCGCATTAACTCCCAGAAGGCGCGCCGGTTTTTCTGGGATGCCCGGGCGGCACGGCTGATATTACCGTCATGGATGAGCAACGCCCGCTTGATATAGGATTTTTCGAACTGCTCCACCACTCTGGCTTTTGCACGCTTGAATGATTCGAGGCCGGAGGTATTCCCCGTGTCCGGTACGGTAATATCAACTCCCCGGATCATCGTTCCTTGGGCAAATAAAACCGCCCGTTCTACGATGTGTTCTAATTCGCGAACATTCCCGGGCCAGTGGTAATGCAGTAATTTCCGTTTCGCGCCCTGGGTAAATGCAGTCACGGGTTTTTCGAATTCCCGGGCATATTTATGTAAAAAATGGTTGCCCAGCAAGAGTATATCTTCCTCTCTTTGACGCAGATCAGGCAGTTGCAGTGGTATAACATTCAGCCGATAATACAGATCCTCCCGCATCCTGCCTTGGCTGACCGCCTGGGCGAGATCGACATTGGTTGCCGCAATCACGCGCACATCAACCCGCTGTAACTTTCCGGCACCCAGCCGGCGATATTCTTTCTCCTGCAGAAATCGCAACAGTTTGATCTGGATGGCTTTTGGCAGACAATCCACATCATCCAGGAAGAGTGTCCCGCCGTCGGCCTGGTGAATCAGTCCCCTTTGTGCTGATATCGCCCCGGTATACGCTCCCTTCGTATGACCGAATAATTCGTTTTCCAGGAGGTTCCCCGGCAGGCTGCCGCAGTGCACCGGGACAAACGGCTGCTCCGCTCTCGGACTGAGGTAATGGACCGCCCGGGCAAACAGCTCCTTTCCGGTTCCCGTACTCCCGGTTATCAGCACCCGGACATCCGATTTCGCCGCAATGGGAATCTTCCGCACTTCCTCCAGAAATGCCGGGCTTTGTCCGATGATCTGCATGAGACCCAGATGTTCTTTCAGGGAATATTCCAATGATTCGGTCTGCTGCTGATGACCCAGGATACGCCAGATACGCGGCCAGATTTCCCCTTCCCGCAACGGAGGGGTGATGAAATCCACCACGCCCAGTTCAAGCAGATCAAACATATTATCCGGCTGGGGTGTATCGGTCACCACTATCGACGGTACGGCATCAAGGGACTCCTGCACTCTCTGAAAGAAGGATTTGAATTGATTATTATGCGCCCCGGGACAAATCCACATGATTAAGGCGGGACGAATTTCCGTAATTAAATTTTGAACCCGCAGTACCCGCTGTCCGGGATCTCCGCAATCAAGCTCATCCATCCGGACTTCAATTTGAGGTTCCCTGGAGGCATTTAACAACTGCAGCAGATCTGTACCAATGGTTTCCGGGGAGTCGAGATCCAGAATTTGTATATTCATCTTGATTGCATCCGTCCATTATATATACGTCCGGTTGTAAGCAACTAAGTCATATTTAACCAGGTGTCATTTATCCTGGATACAGCGAGTCATCTATGTATAAACATCCTGTCGGGGTATTCCCAGAACCATGAAATATCTCCCATATACCGCAATTTACTTACATCAATAGTTCGAATCTTTTCCCGTCGCATCTGTCCGGAGACAGGCCAAAATATCTCAGAGAACGAGAGAGTTGGGATACATTTCCTGACCGGGGAACGCTATCTGACAACACCAAGGCAACGCGTTCTTAAGTCATCCCTTCTTCAGAATAACCGACGGCGAATCATGAGCCGGAACAAAGGCAAATTCCCCGGCCGGGAGAATCACACCAGACAGCGCGAAGGTGGGAATCGGCCCGGGAGTGACAAAGCACAAGCTCAAATTCATCGGAATCCATCGGTTATTCCGTATTCCCCGTACAACTGGAATAATTCATTCCAGATTCTAAGATGACAATGGCAGTCATTTATAGTTATTAAATATTGCCAATATAAGTCAAGAAGTTTTTGTTATTAATTGCACTGTAGCAAATCAAAGTAAATATGGATCCCCGGGTGATCGTCGATCACATTTCTTGCGGACATTTTGTGGGTGGCGTCTGTGCACAACACACATACAACCTTATCAAAGATCGCAATACGGGTTGCAGTTTGGCGGGCTCGCTTTAATTTTGCGTGAAACGAATCTGGCTCTTCCGCAGCGTTAACTTGTGGATTAATTCGTTGTCAATATTATAAATCTCATACGACACGCTGGGATCCTCCTCGGTGGTATCGAACGAGACGATACCAAAAGAGGGCTGCTCGTTATACCCGAAGATTCTGCCGGGGATCAGCTGATGGAAGTGGATATTGGTCAGTCGGGAACTTTCGAACTCATACAACGGATACCCGTCCTCCCGTTGGATCCGCCAGGCGTCAGATCG
>DATFLS010000163.1:0-6895 GCA_035267465.1 bacterium | reverse complement strand
TCTCGTCTCAACTCCTGATAAAATCATATTCCTGTTCTCGAAGATTTACGATGTACTATTCCAGTGATTCCGCACGCTTTAATGCGTAAACTTCGAGTGGTTCCTGTGGGAGGAGAAACTGGCATTGAGTCTCCTTCTGTTCCAGCAGTTGACAGAGTCGGCTTCGCATCCAGGGGGATTTTTCAAGGAGACTCCCCTGGAGCACTGTTGGTATAGGAGCCGGCAGAGTAAAATACTGCTTTACCTCACCTATAACTGACACAATAGATTCCAGAGTACGCTCACACAGTTCTCGGGCTGACCTGTGACCTTCAACAGCATATTCCACCGTTTTCTGTCCGAGTTTCGCCAGATCGCCGTACGGATACTCGGCGGTATGAACCCAATCGAGATATTCCTTGCGATCTCCGATTCCAAGCGCTGTTGCAAGTATGGATTCAAATTCAGATGACGATTCCGTTCGATCCCAGCGATCCAGCAGATGCCGAACTGCCTGTCTGCCCAGCGCCAGACCACCCCAGAGATCTCCGACCACGGGGCCATAGGAATTAAAAATATGTCTGTTTCCGTGCTCACAAGCCATGAGAGCACCGCCGGTTCCATATACGATCACAATGCCCGTCTCCTCAATATGACAGGCAAGGGCGGCGAGCGAAATATCCCCCAGCAGTTCGATTCGTGTGGTTTGCGGTCCTGCTCCCGAGAGGGTCACTTTCTCATACCAGATCCGCTCGTACTCTGCCGCCCCGGCTGCCCCGAGCACTACCCTTGAGCCCTCTGTCAGATAACAGTTGGCTTCTTCACACCAGCGTTCAAGTGTGCGGACCACATTAATGTTGTCAAACCAATTCACCGTAAAGCGATGTGCCGGGAGATGTTTTCTCTGAATATGGCCAGTCTCGTCTCTGAAGGCCAATTTTATAGCAGTGCGTCCGCTATCTATCCCGAGATATTTCACCCGCGCTGTCATAGAATTGGTATATTGTGGATATGTGAATTTTTGCCCGGATAAATCTTGCCCGGATTCGAAATAATTGCGAACCGGTTGCTCCCATACTATCGATGAGCACGCATGGAATGGCGAGCCGCGCACCATAAAGGTCAGGCCGATTGTAACTTGCAAAAATTAAGCGCCAATGTCTCACTGGTGGAGATCACGGATCAAACTCAGCACCAGTGAGAAGAAAAAAAGGCACCCCGGTTACGGGATGCCTTCAATGAATTAATTAAGCTAATAACTTGAACGATAGGGAACAGAACGACCCGTTCTGCTGCCAACCAAGTGATTAACCCTTTACTGCTTCCTTCAAGGATTTCCCCGGCTTAAATTTCGGTACCGTGGTCGCAGGAATATTTATGGTTTCTCCTGTCTGCGGATTTCGTCCAGTGCGTGCTGCTCTTTCCGAGGTACTGAACGTACCAAAACCAACCAAGGTGATTTTCTCATCCCCATACCCCGCAAGTGTCTCTGTCACCGTGTCCGTAAACGCATTTAGCGCTCGCTCCGCTGCTGCCTTCGAGAGATCAGCCTTTTGCGCCATCTGATCTACGAGTTCGGCTTTGTTCATACCTAACCTCCTAACGTGTTTGTTCTGTTCATGTTACTCGTTTCAGCGACGTTCACCAATTGTCTAAATACTCCCCCGATAATTCCCTCCCCCATTTTCCAAATAAATTAGTGGATCGTTCTAGAATTATTTCTATGTAAGCTTACGTAGGTAATACCCTCAACAATGGTGAAGTTTGTTACAGCAGCCCGAAAAGTCAAGTGAAAAATGGTCGAAATCCCATGATTCCGTAAATTCTCGGGGTGCTTCCTGTCGAACTCCTGGGATTACGTGATGAATTTGCTCCACTTGCGCGTCCCGGGAAGCGCAGAAATATATTGTCCAATCCGCACGCATATTCCACATGATCATCTCTGTTCCTCATCTTTCAAGCTCACGTAGGTAAGCACAAGTCCCAGAATACTCCAACCGATCAATCCGGCACTTATCCAGAGATTCCATTCCCCGGGTGAAAACACGGAACGCCCCAGATAGAACGCAGGCGCTGCCGGCAGCAGATAGGTGACCAGTTCAACCATGGGCGGATAGAGCGTGACCGGATACAAAAATCCCGACACAAGGAACACTGGAATGATAATCTCTGCAAAAAAATGGCTGTTGACGGATGACTTCCGAATCCATAATGCCAGGCTCACCCCCAGGCCGGCCCAGAAGAGACTCGCCAGGAACGCGACTCCATAGAAGATAACCCAGAATCTCACCGAACCGAGACTACCCCATAACACCCAGAACAGGAGAACAATCAGCACAGATTTTATCAGGCTTCGTAAAATCCCATCCAGGACATAAGAAATGGCCAGCAGGACCGGAGTCACCTGAGTGCTCCGCAGATAGGTGAGATATCCGGTCTGTTCTTTCCCGGCGATTTCCCAGGTGGCATGTTGATAGGAGAGGAGAAGAATTGCAAACATCACCAGATTCGGGATCATCCATTGTACTGTTTCCGTCCCGTTAATTTCGGGAATCAGCCTGCTGTACCCCAAGACCACGCCCAGATAGCAGATCAGCCCATATAACAGTATCGGCAGTACTCCCCGATTCGGATGCCGGAGGGTCCGGTAGAAATCCTGCAGTATAATCGCCAGAATTTTTTTCATCTAAACACCAAGTTGGATATGCGGAAATTCGAAGAGCACTTCATTCAGACTTAACTCGTGTACTCTGTGATCCTGCAAGACAGATTCATAATCCTGGATAATGCGCTGAAATGCGGCGGGCTCTTTGAGCCGGAGCACGACAGTCAGTTCGTGTTGCTCGATATCAACAACCTCTCTCATCGAACGGAGCTGTTCGTAATACTCGGGCTGCAGCTCCCTGAACCGGAGGATATATTCGGTTGTAAGTTCAGCGTTTTCCCGCAACTTTGCTGGTGAGCCGTCCGTAATAATCTTCCCTTGCTCCAGGTAAATGATCCGGTCTGCGTGTGGTTCGGCCTCACTCATGTCACGATGGGTAATCACCACCGTTTTTTCTCCGCGGCCCGACCGAACGTATTCCCAGATTCGCTTCCTGGTGGAGTAATCGTTATTGGCCAGGGGAGCATCCAACAGCAGAATTTCCGGATCCGGCAGAATGGCGCGGATAAAGGTAAATCGGCGCCGCACGCTGGCAGACACTTCGTCCGGATAATTATGGCTATATTCCAGAAGATGATATTCTTCCAGATACTGTGAAGCCCTGGCAGACGCATCCCTGAGCTTCATTCCACAGAAGATACCGCTCATCTGGAGGTTCTGTAATAGGGTCGCGTCCAAATTCAATGCATCTGTTTCCGGCATATACCCGATGCGCTTCTTGATGTGACGCAGGTTCTCGGCAAGATTCATCCCGCGAATATAGACGGCGCCGTCGTCCGGACGGGTAAGCCCTGTGAGTATCTGAAGCAAGGTGGTTTTACCAGCTGCACCGGGTCCCACTATCGAGAGTGTCGTCCCTTTCTCAACACCAAAACTCACTTGCTGCAGGACCGTTTTCGATCCAAAGCGTTTGGTGATATTTTTCAGTGCAATAGAGGCTTCCATGATACTTACTCCGTTAAGGGGGCTTAATATAATAGGAGCAGCACCGATTTCCCACCCGTAATTACTTCGCCAAGCTCCATGGCCTCGAATGGCGTTGAATTAATGTATCCTGTCGCTCGGACTGTTTGGGCTCGGGATAATCTGTGCTGTAATGGAGTCCCCTGCTCTCCTTCCGTTGTAATGCAGACTTAATCATGAGATACGAGACCGCGGCCATATTCCGCAACTCCAGTAAAGGGGTAGACACTTTGGTGCGCTGATAGAACTCCTCCACTTCCTGGTTCACCACCAGCACGCGTCTGATAGCTCGTTTCAAACGTATATCACTGCGGATGATGCCCACGTAATCCCACATTAATTCCTGCAGCTCCTGCTGATCGTGACTGATTAGCACCCACTCCTCCGGATTTTCCGTGCCGGTATCCCTCCACTCCGGGATCCGATTCAGCGGCGGATTTATCCATTCTTCGGGATGATCCCTGAGATGAAAATACGCCCGATGCGTGAACACCACGGCCTCCAGCAATGAATTACTCGCCAGCCGATTTCCGCCGTGAACCCCGGTACAGGCCACTTCGCCGATAGCGTACAGTCCGGCAATATTGGTCTTCCCATTGAGATCGCTGTTCACGCCGCCGCAGATATAATGAGCGGCCGGTACCACCGGTATAGGTTCGGACGTCATGTCGTATTTATGGTGCAAGCAATGCTTGTAGATGTTGGGAAACCGATCTTTGATATCCTCCGCCGGTTTGTGGGAGATATCCAGGTAGACGTACGGTTCGCCGGCTTTTTTCATTTCCGAATCGATGGCACGTGCGACAATATCTCTGGGAGCGAGTTCGGCCTTTTCGTGATACTTCGGCATGAAGCGTTCTCCCTGTGCGGTGTGCAGGGTTGCGCCGTATCCCCGAACTGCCTCGGAAATTAAAAAGGACGCATGCTGAGGATTATAAAACAGCGTAGGATGAAATTGCACGAACTCCAGATTGGCCACCACGGCTCCGGCTCGATAGGCCATGGCGATGCCGTCGCCGGTGGCGATTGGCGGATTGGTACTGTGCAGATAGGCCCGGGCGGCTCCTCCGCTGCATAAAATGGTGTTTCCGGCGACATAGGGAATCACCTGTCCGGTGGACCGCTGCAGCACATACGCACCGAAACAATGGAGCCCCTCCACTTTATCCACTTTCTCCGTATGATGCTCTGTGATGAGGTCCACCGCCATATGATTATCCAGGAGTGTGATATTCGGATGATCGTTAATGGCCCGGATTAAGCCGCGCTCGATTTCCCGTCCGGTTACATCCTTGAAATACAATATCCGGGGAACAGAATGCCCACCCTCGCGCGACAGGGCATACTCCTCCTGTTTCTTTCGACGACGCGTGAACCGGACTCCCCAGCTGATCAGTTCCCGCACCCGATCAGGTCCCTCCTTCACCATCACCTCGACCGCCTCGCGTCGACAGAGCCCGGCTCCGGCTTCCAGCGTATCCCGGATATGCTGCTCATACGAATCCCGTTCATCCCAGACCGCCGCGATACCACCCTGGGCGTAATTGGTATTACTCTCCCGGTTTTCCTTTTTGGTGACAATGATGACATCCCCCAACTCAGCCACCTTGAGAGCAAAGGATAACCCGGCAATGCCGGATCCGATTACCAGGAAATCCGTCTGAACGGGGGAGGTCATCTGGGATTAAATAGTTTGATGTACTTCACAATTGGAATCGACTTCACTTGTGATCTGGTCATTGCACTGATTAGTGTGCATCATACCAATCTTTTGCCACTCCAATATCCACTTGAATGGGAACATCGAGTGTGAGTGCTCCCTCCATAATTTCTTTCACCGTTGATGACAGTTCTTCCCGCTCGTCGCGTTCCACCTCGAATACTAACTCGTCATGGATTTGCAGGATCATCCTGGAGCGAAGGCTGCGTGCTTCCATCTGCTGCTGAATTCGTATCATGGCCAGTTTGATCATATCAGCGGCCGTGCCCTGAATCGGCATATTGATCGCAGCGCGCTCCGCTGCCTCGCGGACATTGCGATTCGCGGCATCGATGTCCGGGAGATAGCGCCGTCTGCCCAACAGGGTCGAGACGTATTTATTTTCCCGGGCCTCGGCAAGGGTCCGGGTGATATATTTGTTGATGCCGGGATACTTCTGAAAGTAGTTATCAATCAGGGCCTGTCCCTCTTCCACGGAAATGCCGAGTTCATTGGACATGCGATACGGACCGGCTCCGTACATAATTCCAAAGTTGACGACCTTGGCCTTCCGCCGCATCTCCGGAGTCACATCTCCGGGATCGGTATCGAAGACCACCGCAGCGGTTGCGGTATGGATATCTTCCTGATTACGAAACGCCGCTTGTAACGTCGGATCGCCGGACAGGGCAGCCATCAGCCGGAGTTCTATCTGGGAATAGTCGGCTGCCAGGATATACCCGTCCTGGATTTCCGGGATAAACGCACGACGTATCTCCCGGCCTTGTTCCGTCCGGATAGGAATATTCTGAAAATTGGGATCGCTGCTGCTCAATCTTCCCGTGGCAGCCACAGTCTGGTTAAAGCTGCTGTGAATCCGGTTCGTCTCGGGATGAATGAGGGCGGGAAGCGCATCGACATAGGTGGATTTCAACTTCGCCACCTCCCGGTAATCCAGAATCAGGCCGGGGAGCACATGCAATTTTTGTAACTCCGTGAGAACCTGCGCATTGGTGGAATAGCCGGTCTTCGTCCGTTTCACCGGCGGCAGACCGATTTCGTCAAACAGCACGGTGGAGAGCTGCTGGGGTGAATTGACGTTGAAGGAATGACCGGCGGCATCAAAAATCTGCTTCTCCAGTTTCTCCAGTTCCGATTGGAGATGTTCAGACATGCGCTCGAGAAAACTCCGATCCACATATACACCATTGTATTCCATCTGTGCAAGCACGTAGATCAGAGGCAGCTCGATTTCCCGGAACAATTTGACCAGTTCATTGGTCTCCAGCTTTTCTCTCAGCACCTGGGTTAACTGTAATGCGATATCGGCATCCTCCGCCGCGTAGTAAGTCACCGTACCAATGGGCACTTCTGCCATGGTTTTCTGGTTTTGGCCCCGCTTGCCAATCAGCTCTTCGATCGGCTGCATCTGATACCCGAGATACTCCAGGCTGAGGTAGTCTTCTTTGTAACTGCGTGCTTCGGGTTTGAGCAGATAGGCAGCAATCATCGTGTCGAACACCACGCCGGCGAGCTCAATGCCATGCCTTTTCAGCACGACCATATCATATTTAATGTTCTGTCCGGTG
>DATFLS010000162.1:0-9376 GCA_035267465.1 bacterium | reverse complement strand
AGTTCCGACATCGTGCTGGGACCCAATCTGCTGGATCGCAATCCGGACTATTCTTATGGGGATGGCGGGGACAGCAAAAATGCGGTCGTGGTGCGGAATAGCTATAATCTCACGATGACCGGACTGCATATCAGCCATGTGATCGGAATGCCGGCGGGGCTTGTGCTGAATGGCTGCCGGAATTACAATCTGACCAACTCCACTATCCTGAATTGTGAAGAGGGCGGGATTCTCCTGCGGGATTCAGAGCACGGGAGCATCTCCGACAACCTCATCAGTGATGATCGTGCCCGGTCCGAAATGCCCCCGGCGATTCGGGTACAGGGAGGGCAGCATAATCACGTATCCTCAAATTTCGTCGATGGAGATATAGAGGTTGATCCGAATTCCGCGGAGCTTTCCGATAATTATACGCCGTAACGCATTGCGCCTCTTAATGCCGGGATGCGCGATATATTGAAACCGCGAATAGACACAGCCTGCCCCGATTTAACGGGGAATTACCACGAATGAACAAAGAAAAATAAAGAATAAGCAGATAGTCAGGAAAATATCACATAAGATAATTGATAATTTTAATATATTAACCTGAGAGAAGTACTTTCTACTTTTTAACGTGGACCTACACATAAGAATCAAGAACCTCAGAAACTCAGTACGGCCAAAACACCTCGTGACATTTGTTTGGGCTCTTGCCCTGAGTTTCTTGGCAGGAAGTCTATCCTACTCTCTGAGTCAACATGAGATATCAAATACCGTTGAGGCGTTACCGGGCACTCAGACGCTGGAGTGGCAAGTTGATCCGGCTGACAGTATGGTGGCGGGCATCCGGCGGTTCCTGTTGCGGAAGCTGGAAGAATCGGGGGAGTTACGGGAGCGCTACTGGCAACGAGATTATAGTTCCGAAGATGCCTATATCAGCTCCATCCGGGACAACCGGAAACGATTCAGAACGTATATTGGGGCGGTGGACCAGCGGGTGCCGGTGAGGGCCCTGCATCTCATTGAGACAACTCTGAAATCTTCACTGATAGGGAAAGCCTCCGGATACACCATTCGCGCAGTTCGCTGGCCGGTGTTGGAGGGTGTGGAGGCCGAGGGGCTGTGGCTGGAACCGGAGTACGCACCGTTCGCTCAGATTATCGCCCTGCCCGACGCAGACTGGGCGCCGGAAATGCTGGCCGGTCTCAATGATACACTGCCACCGGAGATGCATATTGCCAGACGCCTGGCAGAAGCCGGATGCCGGGTACTGGTGCCGTTACTGATAAGCCGGCGCGATACCTGGTCCGGTAACCCGGATATTCGCATGACCAATCAACCCCATCGGGAGTATGTTTACAGGAAAGCGTACGAGATGGGACGGCACATCATCGGCTACGAGGTCCAGAAAGTCCTGGCGGCAGTCGATTGGTTCAGCAAGCAGGGCGAGGTTCCCATTGGGATCACCGGAGACGGTGAAGGCGGATTAATTGCATTTTACAGTGCTGCACTGGACGATCGGATCGACGGAACCCTGGTGAGCGGTTATTTTCAGGACCGCATCGGGGTGTGGCGAGAACCGATCTACCGGAACGTATGGGGCTTGCTGACGGAATTCGGCGACGCGGAAATCGCCGGGATGATTGCCCCCAGGCACCTCATAATTGAGGCCAGCCGGGGCCCGGAGGTGAACGGACCGCCGGAGCCCCGGAACGGCCGCAGAGGAGCAGCACCGGGAAGGCTCACTACGCCTTCATTATCCTCGGTGAGAACCGAGTTCGAGCGAGCCCGGACATATTTCGACAACCTGGAAGTGCCGGAAAATATCAGTCTTATTGTTTCCGGTGACGGATCGGGTCCACCCGGATCACGAGAGGCGCTGGAGGCGTTTCTTCTCTCCCTGGGGATATCCCATTTGCCGGATAACATGGATACTGAAACGCCGGAAGACCTGCGGGTACCTCGGAACGACGATGACCGGATGCGGCGACAGATCCGGCAACTGATGGATTACACAGAACACCTGGTCAGGGAGAGTGAACGCACCAGGGCGGAATTCTGGAATCAGGCGGATCCCTTATCCATTGAAAGCTGGGAGAAATCCATCGATTGGTATCGAAAGTATATGTGGGAAGAGATCATCGGACGGCTGCCCGACCCGTCGCTGCCGGTTGCGCCACGGACCAGATTGAAATACGAATCTTCCCACTGGAAAGGATATGAGGTGGCGCTGGACGTCTGGCCGGAGGTATTCGCCTACGGAATATTGCTGGTGCCGGGGGATCTGCAGCCGGGAGAACAGCGGCCGGTGGTGGTCTGTCAGCACGGGCTGGAGGGCCGACCGGAACAGGTGGTGGATCCACATATTGAATCACCCTATCATGCCTTCGGGGCGCAGCTTGCTGATCGGGGCTATATTGTCTATGCGCCCCAGAATCCCTATATCGGCGGGGACAGGTTCCGTGTCCTGCAGCGGATGGCCAATCCGTTGAAGAAATCACTGTTCTCGGTGATTGTGGGCCAGCATCAGCAGATGCTCGACTGGCTCAAATCCCTTCCGTTCGTGAACGATAACCGGATCGCATTCTACGGGCTTTCCTACGGCGGCAAGACGGCCATGCGGGTACCGGCGCTCCTGAGAGATTACTGTCTCTCCATCTGTTCCGCCGATTTTAATGAGTGGGTCTGGAAGAATACCAGTACAGATTTTCGTGCCAGTTACATGTTCACCGGTGAATATGAGATGTATGAATTCAATCTCGGGAATACCTTCAATTACGCAGAGATGGCAGGATTAATTGCCCCCAGACCGTTCATGGTGGAACGCGGGCACCACGACGGAGTGGCCATCGACGAATGGGTGGCCTACGAATTTGCCCAGGTCCGGAGACTCTATACAAGACTGGGCATTCCGGAAAATACTGATATCGAATACTTTGACGGGCCGCATGAGATTCACGGAGTGGGGACGTTCCAGTTTCTGAATGAACATCTCAGATAACCGAAACTGTTCAGAAAACGCAAAGATCGCAAAGACCGCCAAGGACGCAAAGAAATAATAAGAAATTGTCCCTGGAATTCTATGAAAAAATGGTAATCTGTGTCGTATATCGAACGGATGAAAATCTGGTTTCAAATTGTATATTTTCTCCCTGTTTTTTAAACATTCTCATTTTACAATCCCTCCCGGTGGAGAGCTTTGCCAGGGAAATATAGGATCCGGTCCAGCTGTAATTCCGTTTATACCTTTCCATGGGAGGATCCCTGAACCAGAGCGGCCCCGATAAGATGGGCGATGCGGAGCGGTTCCGGCATCCGGGCCTTGTTCAGGGTGCTTTTGATGAGTTTTTCGATCACCTGAGGTTCGGCCCCGGCTGAGGCTGCGTACAAGTTTTCGAGGATTCTTCTAGCCGGTGGAGAAGCCTGGAGAATCCCGAGCCGGTCGATGAGCCCGGCGGCTTTGAGTGCGCTATCCAGGTCGCTGTCCGCCGTATCGTGCCGGGTGGCGGCGATCACCGGAATGTGCAGTTGATCTGCCAGTCTTTGCAGGTCGATCATGCCCAGCCCGGCGATGGTGATGCCTCCCAGAATCACGGCATGGAGCATAGGAGCCCACTTCAGATCGCCTATCCACTCCGCCAGGAACTGGGTTGCGCCTTCGCCATCTATGGGAAATGAAGTAACAGCCACTCCTTCCACCACGGTGGCGTTCTCCATCATCACGCCCACAATCGGGACCGTGTCATCGCGCCATTTGTCTAATGGAGCGTCATCTACCCCCAGTACGTGAGGTCGCTTGCCCGGCATGACAATTTCTCCTGCCTGATTTGGTGTCAAAGATTGCTTTGCTGGTCAGACCTCTCTCCGGAGTTCCCGGTCCGGAACCTGATATAAAGATAACAGTTGGATTCACTTTGTACTACCTCGGAATGCTAATAAATTTAGCGATCAGAGATCGCGATGATGTTCTCATTCTTTGGTTTCCATTCTAAACTCCACCCGAATCTCCTCTCAAGGGCGATCTCACCAGAGTAAGGGGTCTCTGCCGATGATCCGGAACACCACTTCTGTACTTTCCAGTGGGGATGGAACACCTGCCTGGAGCGCCGGTTGTTCCGAATTGGGTCACCCGAGATCCGACATGAAATATACACTGTATTATCTCTTGCCTCTCATGAACATGTATCATATGTTAAAAGCAAAAGAACTTTTCCGGGTGGATTCAAATGCGTTCACGTCTAAAAAGCCGTATTTTATATGATTAAATAGGTATACCTGGTATATGCATTTTGATGAAGCCGTTGAACTTAGGGTTTGGATAACGAGAAGGAGTGGAGGAACTGAACATGAGTAAAATGACCCGCCGGGAATTCGGGAAAAAATTTATGCAGGGAATTACCGGAGTAGCCGTTGCATCTTCGTTGAGCTCTGCTGCAGCGAAATCCGGGGCATCACAGGTGTCGAATCAGCCGAACATTGTGTTTATCTGTTCGGATCAGCATGCCTATAAATACACCGGTTATATGGGACATGACTACGTAAAGACCCCCCATCTGGACAGTATTGCGAAGCAAGGCGTCACTTTCACAGATAATTATTCCGGGGCGCCGGTATGCGTTCCCGGTCGCAGCTGCATGATGACGGGCACTTATGCCTCCGATAACCATTCCTATGGAAACTCCACCGTGTGGGATGGTACTCATCTCACCTGGTCCGCGCTCATGCGGGATGCCGGCTATCACACCTGGGCCACGGGAAAAATGGATATGAACGACGAACATGACCTTGGATTCGTGGAAGGGGAGGTTGGCAACGGCCACCAGCGAAATCCCGATATCACCGAGTTGTTTCGTCGCCCGGTCGCCTACCGGACCGGCGAACGGCCCAACGTCGACGGGCGTCCCAGGGATGATCGGCACCAGGATGCGGAGCGGACGCAGCAAACGGTGGACTTCATCCGAAATAGATCCCAGCAGTTAAACAAACCGTGGGCCGCCTATGTGGGATTAACGCAGCCGCATCCGAGTTTTGTCGCGCTACGGAAATACTATGACTACTATTATCCTGCCAAGGTGGATATGCCGAACATTCCGCCCGGTCACCTGGAGGATCTGCATCTGGCGTTCCAGGAACTGCGCCATTTTAAACGGATTGCCACACCCATCGCGGAGGAACGAATCCGCCGGGCCCGGGCCGGGTATTACGGCATGATCACCGAACTGGATGAATATATCGGACAGCTCTGGCGGGCGGTGGAAGACACCGGCCAGCTGGAAAACACCATCTTCATTTACACCGCCGATCACGGGGAATCGCTGGGAGAGCATGGATTGTGGTACAAGAATAATCTCTATGACGTGGGCATCCGGGTGCCGTTGGTCATGGCAGGCGGCGGATTACCTGCCGGGAAGGTCATCAACAGGCCGGTATCCCACGTAGATCTCATCCGCACCCTGCTGGAGTGGTCCGGTGCGGGAACACATCCGGATCTGCGGGGCACGAGTCTCTCCCCGCTTATCGCCGGGGAATCCGATGCCGGTCCACCCTTTGTATACGCTGAAAATCATTCCGAGGGGAATACCACCGGATCGTTCATGATTCGCAAGGGAGACTGGAAGTACCTGCATTTCACCTGGTACGATGATCTGCTATTCAATCTGAGTGACGATCCCGGTGAATTCGAAAACCGGATTGATGACCCCGATGCTGCGTCAATCCGGGACGGGTTGCGGTCCATTCTTCATTCCCAGGTCGACCCGGAAGCCGTCACACGCAGCGCCTTTCAGGCGGAAGAGCAGATGCTCCGGGAGATGGCCGATTCGATGACCGAGGACGAACTCTTCGAGACCTTTCGGGGCCGTCTGGGAGAGGGACTGGCCCGCAGTCTGGCGGCCAGAGCCAAGGGACGATAGTTGCTGAATACAATAAGCTGAGATTTCGTATGACTACCATGAAGAAGTCATCAATTGTGATAGTGCAGCGAGATCCTCACTTGCGCAGGATTCTCGAGAAGATGTTAGAAGAACTGGACTATCACTACTATTCTGCCGATTCCCTTCAGCAGGGATATCAAATGATAAATGACCGGTTGGGTCAGGTCGTACTGTTGGAAGATGAGATGGAGGAGGAGAAGAGTCGGAAGCTCCTCCGGTATATTTACGAGACCTTCGACGAGATGGAGACGATCCTTATCGCCAACACACCATCAATCCCCGATGCTGTTGCTGCTGTGAAAGATGGTGCTGTGGATTATATTACCGCTGATCAGCTGGCCGCGCGGCTGCCGGCAGGACTCCGGACCGTTGAAGAGCGGATCGATCGACATGCAGCCCAATCCTCGGAAGAATTGGCGGAGATCGACAATCCGGCTGGAATTATCGGCAGGTCCGAGGCTTTGCGAGTGGCTCTGCAAAAGGCACAAAAAGCCGCCGAATCACGGGAAACGGTGATGATCATTGGTGAGAGCGGAACAGGGAAAGAACTGATTGCCCGGGCGATCCATTATCATAATGCACAGTCAGGAGTACCATTCATCCCCGTGAACTGTGGGGGCATCCCGACCAATCTTCTGGAATCCGAACTCTTCGGGCATGTCAAGGGGGCATATACAGGCGCCGACGAATCAACCAACGGTTACTTTCAGGCGGCGGATACGGGAACTATCTTCCTGGATGAAATCAGCAACACCAGTTTGTCCATGCAGGCGAAATTGTTACGGGTTCTGGAGAGTGATCAAATCTGGAAGGTAGGATCCCGGAAGCCTGAGATTATTGACGTCCGGGTGATCTCTGCCAGTAATAAAAATTTGCGTACACTGGTGAAAGATAAGAAATTTCGGGAAGATTTGTACTATCGACTGAATGTGATCAATATTCGGATCCCACCCCTGCGGGAGCGACAGTCAGACATCGAATTGCTCTGTACCCATTTTGCCCGGAAATACGCCGAGGAAATGGATAAAGAACCTCTGGAATTTTCTGATGAGGTCCTGGATATTTTCCATGCCTACGACTGGCCCGGGAATATTCGGGAGCTCAAAAATCTGATCAAACGTGTGGTTCTGCTATCAGAACATCCAACCGTGAACGTGTGCGACCTGCCCAAATACATGCACCGTACAGTGTCTGATTTTTACCCGGAGCCAAAAACCCTGGCGAAGGTTGAACGAGCGCACATCGAAATGGTAATGAATCAGGTCGACTGGAATATCTCCCGGGCAGCAAAAATTCTGGGGATCTCCCGGCAGACATTATACAATAAACTCGAGCAATTTTCACTCCGGCGGGTTTCATCTTCACCGGCGGGCAACGGGATTTAATTTAGTGTCAAAATCCTGGACACTGTAAAATATTTGGACACAACATGCCTGTAGTTATCATGCATTCTTCATTGTCATAATTGCAATAATTTCAGGTAATTAACCTTAGTATATATTCATGTCTCCATCTTCTGGCAGGCATATTGCATAAAGTATACAGGAGATGGCATGTCTTACATCATTAAGTGATAATTGCTGTATCGATGGTCCGCCCAAATCGTTCCTCCGGACGGTAATTCTTACTTGATGCTGCAGTGACTGTGTCATGAATGAGCAGGCGGGAGATGACCATTTTTTAAATTGCTTTGTGAGAGCGGAGTGTTCCTGCTGTTGAATACATATCGCAGCGGAATCGAAAGATCAGATGTGTACACCATTGAATTCAGGGCAACACAGTTCAAAGGTCCAGATATTCCAGCGGTATGGTCGAGAAATTTTACCAGGATGATATACTCTATGCTGTACTGGAGAATGATTGTATCCGCATAATGCTAGTCCCGGAGTTCGGTGGGAAAATGGTCGAACTGAGGAATAAAATCACGGACACACAGTTTTTGTTACCCATGCAGGAAAAATTTTATTCGAAGAAGGTCCCCTCGTATGGGGCGAAGTATGATCAGTTTCAACCGAGCGGTTTCGACGAATTTTTCCCGACGATGAGGGCCTGCTCGCTTGATGATACTCATTTTCCGGATCACGGAGAGGTGTGGTCGCTGCCATGGGATCTCTATACCACTCAAGATGCACTCTATCTGTCAATCAGGGGAGTCAAAACGGAGTACCGGTTATTTAAGAAAATTCAGCTGGCTGAGAATCAGATCTCAATAAACTATACGCTGGCGAACTTATCGGATGAATCGCTGTACTATTTGTGGACAGCGAATCCTCTCCTGAATCCGGTCTCCGGCGCGAGAATTGTTATAGAACCATCCATTACCGAAGTACATCTGGACTGGATTTCTGATCATTCATTGGGTAATCCCGGCGAGGAGGTTTCATGGCCCAGGGTCCTCGGATCAGACCGTGACTTCTCCATTGTTCAGGATCCCGGACCAGAGGTCGCCTTCCAGGTATATACACCGAAAATCCGACGCGGCTTCTTCGGCATGTATTATCAACAATCGGACGAAGCCTTACTTTTCCGGGTCGATCCGGACGAAGTTCCCTATATGGGGTTATGGATTTCTTATGAGGGGTGGTCGGCAAATGGAGGCGACCAATCCGGAAGTATTGCCCTGCAGCCCACCAATGGATGGCCGGGAGCACTCGACGATGCGGTGGAGTATGGTGATTGTGAGAAAGTAGAGGGCAAGGAAGTCAAAGAATGGACATTCAGTATTGATGTTCAGCATGAAGTTTCATTGGATATAGAACATAAATTCGCCTATAACCAACTCGAGGAGGCGTGTATGCGATGATGCGGATTGATCAGCCCGTATCGGGTAAAATTAAGGGTTATTGCTAATTAACCAGTACAGGAGAAAGAGATGAAAAACATATTCTATGCTGTGATCGCGATATGTTTGCTGAGCCTTTTGTCAGGTGTAGGTAATTTCACATTCGCACAGACCGGCGACATCCGGGGCCATGTTGAAGATGCCGAATCCGGCGAAGGTTTGCCGGGAGTCAATGTCGTTGTGGTTGGTACAGAAATGGGCGCTGCGACTGATCAGAACGGAGATTTTGTGATCATTAACGTTGATCCCGGCACTTACGATGTGCAGGCATCGATGATTGGTTACGCGAATGTGACGAAAACCGAGGTGCTTGTTACAATTGATCAGATTGCCACGGTGAATTTTGCGCTAGAAACCTCGGCAATCAGGGGAGAAGAAGTGGTTGTGCAGGCAGATCGGGGGGTAATTCATGCAGAGGTATCGAACAGTCAGTTAGTTAGTACTTCGGAACAAATTATTGAAACTGCCGGTGTGAGGTCGATGAGTGAATATCTGGCCAACCAGCCCGGAGTGAGTGATCCACAGGATCTGAGTATTCGGGGAGGAGATTCACATGAGACCGGTATGATTGTGAACGGTCTTACCTTGGTCGATGAACGCGCAGGACAGCCACAGTCAG
>DATFLS010000161.1:0-9012 GCA_035267465.1 bacterium | reverse complement strand
GTGCCGGTCATGTATGGGGTGCCGTCGAACGGTTCGAATCCCAGCTGCATGGTCTCATGGAGCAGCTTATGGTCTTCTTCGCTATTAATATTCGCCTCGTTTTTAATCCACAGGAGCTCTGCGGTTTGAGCCCCGGTCATTTGCGGCTGGCTGGGATCATCCGTCTGATTTGTCGCCGACATATCAGCATGCAGGGTCGCTTCGCCTATATAATGATATCGATCCATTTCGCCGGTAGACCGGTTGGGGCGGCCCAAATCATCGTAATCGGCGCCCCGACTGCGCTGGGGATAGGCATATGAGATTCGCAACGAATCATCGGGTCGTTCACCGTATGCACTGTTCCATGGTCTGCTTGCACCAGTCCGGAAATTATTTGCCCGCAGAAAATACAGATCATGCAATGTCTGATCCGGCAGCTCAATCTCTGCGTCTTCGTCGATATTTCCGGTATTTTCCAGAACCCAATCGAAGATGATGTAGTCATCGTGATTCTTCTGGCTCCAGGCGAGTGCTCTCTGGTGAATTGTCAAGCCCATGGATGTATTGATCCACGACTCCACCATAATGTCGGCGGTTCCGGGAATAGCATCCGGATTCACCTCATCTCCGGTCTGCGGAAACGGCTCATTGGTGGGCAGTCCGTCGACGACAATATCCGGAGGTTGATGCCGGTAATAGCGCCGGACGGTAATGCCTTCATCATCCGGTACCGGAATCGTGTTGTGCAACTCATCTGCGGATCCATGTCCGGCCCCTGAGATCTTCACATCCCACGTGTTGTCATTCTCATCCGTCCATTCGCTAACGCCGATCTGAAAGCCCGCATGATCGATCATGGAATAGGTAAAATTGTGGATGTAGTAATAAGCAAACGTGCCTTCACCGGAAGACTCCCCCTGATCGCCGGAGTCGACGACCTTGGTTTGATAGTTGCCGACCCTGATCCATTTGAACACACCGGATTCGGCGGTGCTTATCATCAATATGAATGATAAGAACACTATGAATTTTGCAGTACTCGAAATTGGTTTCATCATTTACCCCTTCTCAAGTTCTTCGGTTAACCGGGTCATCCAGTAAGGGCACACTAGAAATTCCATCTGAAGCCCAAAATAAACGTCCGAGGATTCAGATAGGTTAAAAATGTCCTGTTCGGCATATCAATGTATGATTTATCATCACTCTTGATATCGCCCGGACGGTCATTACCCGGAGTATATCCGGCCGCCTGGTAATCCTCGCCTTCATACAGTGGTAGATGCAAAGATTCCAGATAATTCCGTCTGTCCTGGCCATCGGCGAATCCCTGGCTACTGATATATTTGTTGTTAAACAGGTTCTTAATATCCACGTAGAGGGTCAGGTCGGAGTTCTGTACCTCAATTCGCTTACTCAGCCTGCCGTCAAAACTATACCGGGGCCTCCAGTGGAGATTGTCCTGCAATTGATAGGTTTCCAGGGGATCCCAAGTCTGATAACTGCCGGACTGCCAGAAGAAAAGCAGGCTGAACTGCAGATTACTCAGCGGTTTGAACCCGGCAAATGTAGGGCCCCAGTTATAGGGGATGTGAAACCGGATGTTTGCCCGGGCCAGTGGGCGGGCCAGAGGGATCTCCATATACGGATTTTGCAGACCTTCCAGCTGCTGACGAGCCGGATCCTGGAAATAGTGTTCCCGGCCCACGAATCCGGAAGTGGACACCATGTAATTATAATTCACCCATCCACTGATCCATTGTCCATAGCGTTTCTCCAGCCGGAACTCGAATCCGCGGATATCCTCGTAGTTGTTGTTTTCGATGGTGGCGTAATCCACGCTCCCGTCGTAATTGGTGTATTCGACTTCCCCGGTCTGTTTGGTAACATCTTTGTAGTAACCGGAAGCATGGACCAGGAACATGTCTGCGATACTCTGTTCGAATCCCAGTTCATAGGCGATTGTTTTCGGCATTTCCGCTGAGGGGTTGCCCAGAAAATCAACCCCCGCCGCCTGGGAGCCGTAGCCTATCCCGTACATATCCGCGGCCCGGGGCATCGAGTAAAAATGGCCATAGTTAAAGTAGAGTTTGGAGTTCGCCCCGATGGGGTGTGAAATGCCCAGCCGGGGACTGATCGATAGTTGACTTTCTGTCTCCTCCCTGGGGGCCACTTCTGTAAACACGTCTTTATATGGCTTCCTGAAATATTGGGAATATCGTTCGGCCGTATACCAATCGGTGTTTGGCTGGTTGTAATCAAAGCGCACTCCGAAGTTTGCAATCATCCCCTCAAATTCCAATTTATTCTGGATGTACGCACCGACACGATACGGATAGTAGCGCCATTCACTCTGCCAGTTATCACCGCCGGCCGTATACTGACTCACTTTGCCGTAATGTGTATCCAGATCGTCGTAGTTATATAAAAAGCCGATTTTCAGCTGGTTGAATTTGTTAATCTGGCTGGTGAGGTCAAACTTCACGTTAATGGTATTCACTGTGGACGTATCGCGAACCCCCGCGCCTATTGCGGCATATAACATCCCGTCCGTCATTTCCTGGTACCCGCCTTCCCACCAGAATCCGTACGGGGATTCATCCACGGTCAGTCCTCCGAAGGATCGGACCGCTGTGGTATCCCGCCAGGACGCCGGTCCCCGCGCCGCATTCGCCACCTGAATATGGGTAATCCGCAGGCTGTAGAAGGTGTTCGAACTCAAACTGTGATCCAGTGAAATACCCTGCATATTACGGTAGACGTCAAATGGAGCAAGGGATTCGGGCCAGTAGAGGTTAGCGCTGGCCCGGTGGTCATACGCATCCCCGGTGGCAATATCCGCATTGAAGATATCTTCTCCGCTGCGTACAAAGTCGTTATTTCCATGTGGTGAGTCCACGGCTCTGGATACAGAGTTGACTTCCCCGTACGTTCCTTCCAGGGATAATTTCATGGACGGTGTGATATTCGAGGTGAGTTTCAACAGGGAATTGGATTCCTTATAATAATCCCGAACCACGGGAAGCCCGAACATTTCCCAGTTGGACCGATGGGAGGCAAAAAATCGCAGATTTCCCAGGGACCTGCTGAGAACCGGAACCGGGCCGCCGAAACTGGCATCGACCTGCCAATCGGGTTTATTCCCGTACTCGCCAATCCTGGATGGTCCGTCATATCCTCCAGGCACAAGCTGGTCAGCTCCTTCAGCACGATGTAACCAGAGGAACCGGTCGCGGGCCTCCTCCGGAGTCTGGGGACGATCTTCCGCAACCTGATTCCATCCGACAAAGGTGGGATACGCATCCTGCATATCCTCGTCCCATGCCCCGTTGTTCGTGCCTTCCCACATGACAGCGGGATCGAGGAAGGGTTTCAGATAGTAATTTTCCGGGTCAAACAGGGAAGGCCCCAGATGCTTGTAATGTGGAGGAGTATAACGGAAGTCGACCGATCCGGCATATCGGGTTACATTTCCTTCCTTGGTAACAACATTGATTAAACCGGATCGTACGTTCCCGTATTCGGCATTAAACCCGCCTTTGATCACCGAAATTTCCTGCACAGAACTTAAATTCACCTGAGTCAGGGGCTCATTCGCCCGGTTATCTACCATCAGTAATCCGTCCACCATAAACTGAGTCTGATCCAGGCTTCCCCCGCGTACTTCCATACCATCCATCCCGGCCTGCAAACTGATCATTTCATTGATAGTACTGACCAATGGTGTTTGTTCGATTTCTTCCGGAGTCGTGACTTCGATACTGGACGATTGGTCCATGGAGATCACTTCCCTCTCCGCCTCGATGGTGATGCTTTGGCCGGCAATGGCAGCCGTCTCCAGAGCGAAATCCAGCGGAGTGGTATGCCCCACGGTGACCCGAACTCCGGTCTTGGTGACATTCTGGTACCCGATCATCGAAGCAGTCACCGAATAGGATCCGGGCTCCATTTGAATAATAAAGTAATCGCCGTTATCATCAGTCGCAGCGCCCTGATCGGTCCCCTCAACGATGACGTTCACTCCCGGCAGCGGTTGGTCGGTTTCGGCATCCGTGACTCTTCCGGAGATCTTCCCGGTGGTCTGGGCAAGTGCGTTCATTGCGAATAACAGCAAGAACGCCACTGGCAGGAAAGAGACCCTTGATATTACGGAACATAACCTTGACATGATTCTACTCCTCTTCGTTAAAGAAGTTAAATTATTCGCATACTCGTAACCTGGGTGGTAATGGGAACCTCCTTTCTCTTCCGTGAGCGGACGCACCTCTCAATCTCAATGCAGAATCAACTGGTATATCCCATCGGTAATACCTTCACAACATTCCACTGATGGCAAATCCACACGTGGGGACTGATCTAAATTCACTGTTCGCGTGCCCCGTGAAAAGCAGTAGAGGCTCTCGCCAGTTCCACACAGTTCCGGGCAGCGCGGCATATGTTCGGGGATCCAGGTTGCATTCAATTCTGTCTGTCGAAATTCATTGCACCGCGGCCTCATTCTCACCCATGGATTTATTGGGGTACTACTTCAACGAGCAAGTAGTTCTCGAACTGGGCGGTGAGGTGATCGGCAGGTCCGGTTATCGGTCCGTACCCCTGTTCGTTCACGTAATCATACACCTGGTATGTCCGGTTATCAAGACCACGGAATTCGATCTCTCCGTCCCAGCTCTCAGCATAGAAGGCAAAGTAAAACCGGTCACCGTTCCGAATCACATGAGTTTCCGGAACGTCATAACCGATATCATACAGGGCTCCCAAATACTCGCCTTTGGGGAGCATTTTTTCCCGATAAATCTGTTGCCATTTTCTCCATTTTTCTTCTCTCTCGGGCGTGAGATAATGCGTGGAATCTCTCCGGGAGTTGGGTTTCCAGGTAAATTTGGTCCCGATGACGCCGCCCACGCCCACTGTGGATGCAAAATCCTCCCGGGAATCACTCAGTTCCACATGATCACCATAATACGCGACGGAAGGGCCCATCAATGCTTTAAACGTTTTGCCTTTCAGCCGTATCTGCCAGGAACTGGTGGGATCCGACGCCACCGGTTGATTCATGTACGGCATGGTAAAAAATGAGTACCCCGTGCCGCAGGGGCAAATTTCTACAACAGCGTCTGGTTTGATTTGTTTTGCCGTTTCATAGATGGCTTTAAAAAACTCCGGGACGGCTTCCACGGATTCTTCCGGTCGTGCGTGGTTATGATCCGGATTATAACAGGGCGGTGCAGCGTTGAGATGCTGCCCGTCAATTTTTAACCCGTCCCAATCCCAGTCCCGCAGAATAGTTTCGACCAGCTCCCTGGTGTATTCCTGTACAGCAGGAACCGCCGGGCACAAATAGTAAGCATTCCACCAGGAGATGCGCTGGGTCTCACCGTCTTGATTGAGCAGCAGATATTCCGGATGTTCCCGAATCAGATCCGTACCGGGATCCACCGCCATCGGAGCCCACCACAGTTTTGCCTTCAGACCTTCAGCATGAATCGTCCGCACCAGGTCCTTCATGGATTGTTCTCCCTGAGGAAACCGCTCCGGGTTGGGGGACCAATCTCCCTCCGCAACCTGCCACCCATCGTCCAGGACCGCCCAATCATAGCCCATCTCTTTAACCTTGGGCAGGGATTCGAGAAATTGATCAATGGTGAAATCGCGTCCATATCCCCAGGCACACCATATCGGTTCATATGCCGTCTCAGGAGTCTGCTCGAACGGAACTCCCTGTCTGATCATTAACTCGCGATACGTCTGAAGCGCACGAAAATAATCCCCCGTATGTACCTGTACAAAGGTCCGGAATGTGGACAACTGTTCGCCTGGCTCTAAGGTCCGGTTTACTTCAAAGGTAAGCCCGATAGTGGCGTGGTCGGGATGTTGCATGTCCACCGGAAGGGATACTAATTTCGGACTGAGTTCCAGATGGCCCACTGCGATGCCCGATTCCGGCGTCCAGAGATCAATTACGGGTGTTCCTCCACCATAATCGGAAGCATTCATCCCCATATAATTACGCTGAGAAAATCCGGGTTGAATGGGCAGCACCCAGTCGGGACGGGAACGATAGGAGGCATCCTGAAATGTCCAGAATGGTGGGCTTCCTCCCTCTGAAGGTTGGTTTGAAACCAAGACATTGTATTGATGACTGGTCCATTGGTTGACTGTGATGGGATGCTCCCCATCAGTAGTATACATGACTTCATACACTGCCAGGTCGGGGAAGTCGTCATATACGGAGATCTGAAGCGTTTTTACCAGAGATCCATTACGGCCCCGGATTGTATATCGGCGCCCGCTGCCGAAATCATCCTCGAGAGGTGTTCGGTTCACATCCCGGTAGGCGAAGCTATCGATGCGTCCCCCGGGAGTTTCAATGAGTTCGGAGGGCGACAATTCGGTGAGCGGACGCGTCCCCCCTGCTCCTGACATTTCTATCCTGCAATACAGCCGACTGTCAAACTCCATCCGAAGATCACCGGATTGGATGGCGACGACTGTGTCTGAATCCTGGCAGGCGTACCCGATTAAAAACCAGACCAAAAAAACCGAAAAGAGGGCGTACCTTATCATCCGTAGATGGATTCTTGTGAACATCGCAACCTTTCCAACCTTCCCAGGCTTACCGAAATCTTTGGACTAGCTATTTACCGATATCACGCTTCTGCGACCGTTCAACTCTCATAGCAATCATATCATTCCTCGTTGTCGCAGTACTGTTGCGAACACCACATAGATTCTTACTGGTAGGCAAAGGAAGAGAACATGCTACAGATTCAGGATGTTCATTGGTCAGTTGTCGTGAATTAATCATCTAATATCCAATCTTTCTCTGGATATTGTTTGACTGTCTTGTCATGTATTCGAACTTAGCCTGACATCTTACAAACCTACCAATACAACCAAAAAACACAAAACTGCATTGAAACAGGAATTGGTGCCTGCTGATTCTATTTGACTTGGTGTTTCAAAATATAACCCTTTCAATTCGTTGTCAAGCGATTTATATATGGCTTATTTGTTTTTTTTAATTGAATATCTCGCAAATTGAACTTGTTTTTTCTTGCATTAATTTTTATAAAATTATCATTTATTATATAATTGAGCTGCCTGATGAATCTGAATAGAACAGGGAGGAGTCACCTGATCGGAATGCTGAGAGATCGCCGAAAGCGTCATTCATCAGATCATCTCTTCCACCCAGTTGTAGAACGAACGGAAAGCAATCCTTCGATACTGCGCCAAGCACATGGAAAACCTTCGCGTTATCTCTGAAATTCCGTCTGACATTGTCGATAATTTCTTTGCATTTCTGAACGTACTTCTACTATATTTTTACCACAGATTATTCATCACAGATCAATAAAAAACCGAACAGAGAAAAGATGACACCATTACAGCTGACAGAATTGAGATTTCTTTACCTGCCGCTCTTCGCATTATCACTCTGGCTATTCACAGGATGTGAACAAACCCAGGAGGAAGCCGTCGACAATTCACCCGTTGTTGTGAATAAAACCACCGATTTTGAGCTTACCGGTGACGGCGGGGCGCCAAACTGGGATGAAACGTCATGGGTCCCCATCCCCCAGCGGAGAACAACCGGCTTAACGGCTGAAACCAGGGTCAAAACACTCTATTCCGATACCGGGATCTACTTTCTGTTTTACTGCGAAGATGACACCTTGAACGCATCGATGCAGGCGGACTTTATGGATCTCTGGCACGAAGACGTAGTGGAAGCCTTTCTCTGGACCGAAGAAACCTTTCCGGTCTATTTTGAATACGAAATATCGCCATTGAATTACGAGTTACCGATTTTGATTCCGAACAATGATGGAGAATTTCTCGGTTGGCGTCCCTGGCACTATGAAGGTGACCGGCGTACGCGTCACGCGACCAGTGTACAAGGCGGAGCAAAAGAAACCAGTGCCGCTATCACCAGCTGGATGGCGGAATTTTTCATCCCGTACGAACTGTTGACCCCATTAGGCAACGTGCCCCCTGCATCAGGCACCGAATGGCGGGTGAACATGTATCGTGTTGACTATGACGGCGGTGAGAGTTCCTCCTGGGAATGGCAGGAAACTACCGGGTCTTTTCATCAATATGAGGTATTCGGGACATTTCGGTTTGAGTAGACGGGGTTTCGAGGCCACAAGTTGTTCTGGCGTTCAGAATAGGTGATTTGGTGATTGATTGACTGACTGATTGATTGATTGGATGATTGGCACGACTTTGCATTCAATCAATCAGTCAATCATCCAATCCATTTCGGTTGCTCTGGTTTTCGTGTTCCGTTTCCTTGTGTTGGCTTCCCCGCTCATTTTTTGCAAATATGGCTCCCGTTGCTTACATGTTCCGCTGCTGCATGATTTCCAGCGCATTGGCTCTGTAAATTTTCCGTAACGCCTCATCACTCAATCCCAGCCCGTACATGGGCCATTTGTAGCCCACCAGATCCGTCAGATAAAAATGATCATCCAAGGTTTCCAGCACCCGGAAGGTCATCCGAAACATCTCCACTGTGGTAGTGTTGTTCCCGTAATCGGTATGATTATCAAACGTTTCCCAGCCGTAGTCAGTGCCGTAGACGATACGATCCTGATATTCTTCAAAGAATCTGGCTGCTGTTCGCGGAATCGTGGAGAACTCGGCAAATCGCGCCGAGATATCAGCATAGAAGTTCGGATGTTTATCAAACAACTCACCAAGTTTGGATAAGTCATACGTCAGATTTCCAAGATGGGCGATCACAAAGGTAGTATTCGGATGTCTCGCCAATGTATTGTCTAAGATATCGATCATTCCCTGATGTCCCACAATCTCATCTTGGTTTTGGATGCGCCAGGTATACGCGCGCATCAATCCGTCGTTGGTAGAATCCATGGGTTCATACATCCACATGGGATCCGCGATGTGAAGATTCACCGGAAGACCTAATTCCGCACATTTTTCAAACAGGGGATCCATCCGGGGATCATCCGGATGCATACCAGGTGTCTTGGTGGGGCAGTAAGACATGCCTTGTCCTTTATC
>DATFLS010000160.1:0-5660 GCA_035267465.1 bacterium | reverse complement strand
GTAGAGGCTTTCCAGACCGACGGACAATTTGACAAACAGAAGTATCTCCAGGCACTCAACAATCCGGCAGGCAATGAATGGCTGACTGTGGAGAACTATATCCGGGCATCCCTTCCCGCAAAAAAACTCCAGAGTACGGTGATGGCTTCGGTCACAGTCCATGAAAGTGAAATCCGGGCGGAGTACCGCCGGAATAATATCGAGTACACCGTCGACTATGTGCACGTCCCGGTCAGTGCTGTCAGTGATGAGGAGGCCCAGCCCTCCACACAGGCCATTCAGAATTACTATCAAAATCATATCGACGAGTACCGGGTTCCCGAACAGCGGACTCTGCAGTACGTGGAATTCCCGAAAACACCCTCTCAGGCGGATAGTGCGGCTGCCCGTGACCTTGCTACGGAAGCGCTGCAGCGGGCGCGGTCCGGTGAGGACTTTGCCGAACTGGCACGGGAATACTCCGACGGGCCTTCTGCCTCAGAGGGTGGCGACCTCGGCTGGTTTGGCCGCGGACAAATGGTGCCGGCCTTCGAAGAAGCCGCTTTTGACACTCCCACAGGAGAGGTTGCCGGTCCGGTCCTGTCCCAGTTCGGCTATCATGTGATTCACGTGCGCAACCGCCGCACCAGGGATGGCGAGGAACAGATTCTGGCCAGCCACATCCTGATCAATATCGAGGTAAGTCCGGCAACTATAGACAATCTCAATTCACAGGCGAACCTGTTTCTGTTCGATGCCCAGGACTACAGCTTTCAGTCCAGTGCGGACACCCATAACGTGACGATCCGTGAAACACAACCCTTCGGCAGAGACGCCTCATTTATTCCGGGTCTGGATCCGGCGGGAGAAGCGACTGACTTTGCCTTCAGCAATCCGGTTGGCACCATCAGTGACGTCATCGATGTGGAGAGCGGCTATTATATCTTCCGGCTGCAGAACATCCGGGAGCCGTATGTCAGAGATCTGGAATCAGTCCGATCTCAGATCTCCCGACAGTTAATAACCGAAAAGAAACGGGATCTTGCCTTTCAGCAGGCGCAGGAACTCCGTGCTTCACTTTCCGATTCTTCCGATCTGCAGCAATTGACAGCAACAGGTTCCCTGCTCACCTACTCTGCCCCGGATCCCTTCACCATTGCCGGCACAATCCCCGGCGTGGGCCAGGTTCCGGAATTCAAGGGGGCGGTTAAAGCGCTTGATGTCGGGCAAACATCCCCGGCCGTGAAATCCGACCAGGGGGCGTACATCATCCGGCTCAAAGATAAAACCGCATTTAACCAGGAGCGCTATAAACAGCAGAGAGCTCAGATTCGGCAGCGCCTGTTAACCCGTAAACAGAACCGTTTCATGACCCGCTGGCTTGAATCACTTCGGACGGAAGCAAACATCGTGGACAACCGGGACGCGTTTCTATGATTCAATTCGATTCCTTTCTCCATTTCTTCTAACGCCCCTGTCGCCCTGCGGGGGCGTTTGTAATTTTATGAGAACGTTTAATACATATTACAAACGGGAACGCCGAGAGACGTATCTGCACAATGCTAAATCCGAAAACAGTTTAATTGCGCAGAGCAAATACAAACTACATTTATCCTGATTACCGGAGATTATTATTTAATGGTTCATTGCGTCTCCTGCGGTCTTTGTCCGGAAGGAATCTCTTCAAGGCGAAACTCGGCGGTTACAATAAAAACGTATTTTTAGAGAAGAATATCTTTCCATGGATTGATTATTTCCTTGCTTCTCACGAGTTCTTCTCACTATTTTTCGTTTAGATGATAGACCCTGTCATCTTTTCTGACTGAGATCATTTGATAGGAATGGAACAGCGAGTTCATGACGAGGATGGGTTTTGCCGCCGGGAGTCCGGGAACAATACCGATCACAGAGCATGGATAGACTGACATCAATACGAGAACCCTTACTGATCAAGGAATAATCAATCCCATGATTACCGAAACTCCTCATCCCATTTACTCCAGAGATGCAGCTGTCTATCTGGAATCCGGCGAAGACAAATTTGAATCCCTGCAACGAGCGCTGACGGCATCGCAATTTTTCGATCACCTGGAGCAGGTATTAACCCAGTCGGGCAAAAATCGCCGGGATTTTCTCATCGCCATCAAGCCGAATATTATGACCGGCTCAATTCGGCAGGACCCAACACCGGTCTATACTGATCCCAAGCTGGTAGAACATCTTATCACAACCATTCGTGACAAAGGGTTCGCAAACATCGCCGTAGTCGAGTCCCATAACGTTTATGATTATGCCTACCAGGGTCGGACGGTCCCCGCTGTGGCCGAAATGGCAGGATATACGGGCGAAGGATACCGCATCGTCGATCTGACCGAGGAGAAAGCGCCGCACGATTTCGGCGGGGTGCTGCAGGAGCATTATGTGGGCCGGACCTGGCGTGATGCGGATTACCGAATCTCGTTCGCAAAGAACAAAACACACTGGCAGTGTTTCTACACCGGATGCCTGAAAAATATCTATGGCTGTCTTCCGGAGTGGGACAAGATGAAACATTACCACGGAAGAAACCGGGAGTTTTACGAATGCTGCATTCTGATGGTGGATAATTTTCCGGTCCACTTCGGCCTCCTGGACGCCTGGGTGAGTGGTGACGGTTTCAGCGGACACGTCCGGGATGCCCACCCGAATCGGACCCGCACTATCATGGCCAGTGAGAACATCTATGCCCTGGACTGGGTGATGGGAGAAAAGATGGGGATTGATCCCAGATTGAATTATGTGATCCAGGAGGCCATGGGAAAGTGGGGCGCTATCCGTATCACCCGCCACGGGGACATGACGCCCTGGTCTCCCTGGGAAAATGTCCGGGAGTTTACAGTGAGAGCGCTGGATATAATGGAAGAATGGTACGGGATTAGCCGGTATTTCTCCCGCAGTTTCGCCAGTCGTCAGGATCCGCGTTTCCCGCCTGTGTCCCGGTGGCAATGGCTCTATGGAATGTTTCAGAAAGCAATGCGGCGCTTGGAAGGCCTGCTGGTCACCCAGACAAGACAGCAGTAACCTGCTGATCGAACAGTCCTTACTGAGATCAAATTTTCGACTATGTACCAACACATCAGAGAATCAACGAACGCGTGGTCGTTCTGCCAGATTTCCGACCTGGAAAATTGACGCGCATACAGAGAAAGGATAGCATCGCATGGTGGATCAAGCCGCTACCCCGTTTTATCAACCGCTGAATACCACAGCGCTCTCAGATAAGCCTCTTTCCCGGATACTTGTCCTCAGTGATTTGCATTTGAGTGCGGGCAAGTCACCGGCGACCCTCCTATGGGATCGCCTGGAAAACTTCACAGCCGATGCAGACCTTGAAGCGTTGCTTACAGAAAAACGCATCGCTGCTCAAACCCGGAATACCAGAGTTCTGCTGGTCATCAACGGTGATTTTATCGATTTCCTGCGAATCACCCGCACTCCTGATGAATCCGATCTCCGGCGCTGGCGGGATGAACTGGACTGGGTGGCTTCCGAACCGGACTCCCCGGTGAGGGACGGCGTATTGGATGATTTCGACGCCTTCGCCGGGAAATGGCGACAGTACGTCCTGGATGGAAAGCGACTCCGGCTTACAAAAGAAGAAAATGGCATTCGCAGCGAAGAGCGATTCGGACTCAAGACCCAGGACTACAAATCAGTGTTCCGTCTCCTGCTGACCATGGAAGGCCATCCCCGCCTTTTCCGGAGTCTAACTGAATGGATGGGCGCCGGACATCCCCTTATGATCCTGACCGGCAATCACGATCCGGAATTCGACCAGGACCTGGTGCAGATTTACCTGCGGCGTAAACTCGAACAACTTGCCACTTCACTGGAAGCAAACGTCACCAATTTCTCCTCGCTGCTTCATTTTTACTCCCATGGCATCGAACTCGACGAGACGATCCGGATTGAGCACGGTCACCGCTACGAATGGTATACCGCCACGGAGGAGGAGTGGCTGGACCAGCGCACCCAGGAAATCATGCTGCCGGCCGGTTCGCTGTTTAACCGATATCTCCTGAACCAGATGGAAACCGTTGTCCCCTACCTCGATAACGTCAAACCCAGTACCCGGGTTATCACCTTTCTGCTGATGAAGCATCGAGTGCAGTTTCTGGGCATACTCGGTCAATTGATGGAGACAGTCTGGCGGCTGTTTCGAAAAAAAGGCGCCCGCAGGCTGATTCTCCAGGGATTCTTTACCCTGGCCACTTCACTCATTCCGCTGATCTATGCTCTCTGGCTCGGATTTTCACTCGACTGGCAGAGTGGCTCGCTGCTCATCCAATTATGGGAATCGATCACCTGGCTCGGCGTCCGGATGCCCCGCATTGTCAGCATCGTTCCGACCGGTATCGCGTGGTTGGCCTGTTTCCTCATCCAATCGAAACTCACGTCCCATTTTGAACTGGACACATTAATCGCCAACATGAGTTCGGGGTTTGGGAATCAGGAAACTCCGGAACAGTATCACGCAATTATCGGTCACACCCACCAGCCCACTATCCAACAGTGGAACCAACAGGGCATCCGGTATCACAACTCGGGCACCTGGACGCCGGTCTTCCAGTACGAGAGCGGGGTCGTTCAGGATGACCTGACCCGCACCTACGTGGATCTTCAAAAAACTGAAAACAACGGGTGGCAGGCTGAGCTCAAAAGATGGATTCCTCACGTGAATACAGAAGCAGAGGTTATTCTAACGGAGGAACACACGGAATAAAATCAAACGCTTACGCCGATGGTTGCCATCATCCGGAGTCAACTTTTCTCTGCATTCCGGAAGTATTCGACCATCTGTCTGATGGCGCTTTCTTCGCCGATTAGAGTGAGTTTGTCTCCCCGCTCGATATTGGTATCTCCGTGTGGAACGATCATTTCATTCGCACGGTTGATGAGCGCAATCAGGCATTTATCGTGCAGTTGAATCTCCCGGATCTTCTTCCCGACAACCCGACTATCCTCGATATAAATCTCAGCGATATCCCCTCTGCGGATGAAATGGCTTTTGATATCATCGGCATCCTGTATTTCACGCCAGCGACCTGCGAAATCGATCCCTTCCGCCCGGTTCGCCAGTTCTGCCAGAAATCGCAGGTGCTGCCCCGGATCATCTCTGGGACTCACCAGGATAAACAGCGCATAGACCGGTTTATCACTGCCTTCCAGCGTAATGCCGGAATGAGAATGCACTATGACCAGTTGATGAGTGTACGCCTGTTCCATTCTGGCGTGCGGCAGTGCAATGTGCGAACCCACCGGCGTTTCGCCCATCTGGTCGGCCTTGTTAATTTCCTCATAGATCTTCCGAGCCGGAATCTGCAGCCGCTGCTCCAGCGCTCCTGACGCCCGTCTCAGGATATCGCTAAACTCCTCATTCGGCTGGTGAAAGAGCACGCTGCTGGTGATAATGTTCTCTTCGAACGTATCTTCCTTTCGGAGGCCCTTCTCCCGGAGAATCTGCCGGAGCTCCTGATCCAGCTGGGGGGAAGCTGATTGTCCGAGACGCTGGAACACCTGGAACATTGCTCCGCCCCGGCGAACCCGTTTCTGGGCGTAATAAATGTACCATAACACGCTCAGGAGGATAATAACACCTGAAGCGATGACCGGAAGCATCCCGAGTTCCGGAATGAGAATTA
>DATFLS010000159.1:0-2568 GCA_035267465.1 bacterium | reverse complement strand
CGGACCCCAGTATCTCCCGGATGGAACCCAGAACAAACAGAACCCCGATGAATCCGACTCCGGTACCCAGCGCATCCAGGACCGATCGGCCCACCGGATTTTTGGAGGAGAAGGCCTCCTGCCGTCCCAGAATCATACAGTTCACCACAATCAGCGGAACGTATGCGCCGAGCGCCTCGCTGATATCCGGATAAAACGCCGCCAGGAAGCGATCCGCCAGGGTCACGAAGGTGGCGATAATCACGATAAATCCGGCAATCCGGACCTGGTGCGGAAAAATCTTGCGGAACGAGCTGATAATGAGACTGGAGCTGGTAATCACAAAGGTGGTGGCCAATCCCATGGCCAGCCCGTTGACGGCGGAATTGGTTACAGCCAGGGTGGGACACAATCCCAGCAGAGAAATGAGAATGGCATTTTCGTCCCACACTCCTTTGGCGAATTCTCTGGTCAGCGAAACGCGCTTCTTTGCCATCAGGCTACCTGTTGAATTTGTGTTTCATAGATCACTCGTGCCTGCTTGATACTCCGGTTCAAAATATCTATCACGGCACGGGAGGAAATGGTTGCGCCGGTGATGGACTGCACCTCGGTCGGCTGGTCCGGCTGCTCGTTCTTCAGCGCGGTCAAGTCCGGCGACGTTGGTACTCCCTGTAACTGTTCCGTGAACCAGTCCGGGTTCTGTCTGTTGCTGGGATCCCGCTCGATTTTCGAGCCCAGGCCCGGGGTTTCAATCTGTGCAAGAATGGCCACACCGGTAACCCGCTCAAAATCGGGTGTGACGCCAACCATCATCGCGATTTCTCCCTGGAACCCGCTTCCGGCGGCCCGAAAGGCGATGCCCACAGTATTTCCGGACGCAGCCTTTCCGACATAAAAGGTCGTGCCATCGCCCTGGATTTCCTCGTAATGATCGTGCTCGGGCAGCACGTCCGCGACGGCAGATTTGATTTCCGCCAGCCGGTGCTGCTCTATCTTCGGCTGGGTGAAACTATCCCAGGCAGCAAGAATACCGCCGGAGATGGTGGTGATGGCCGCCAGCACAAGGATCATTCTCGTGGTGGTACTCACGCCCGCACCTCCCCGAAAATTTCCGGTCTGGTGCAGCGGTTAATCAATGGCGTGAAGGCATTCATCAGCAGGATGGAATACATAACGCCTTCCGGCAACCCGCCGAACAGCCGGATGACAATCAGAATCGCGCCGGCGCCGATACCGAATATCCAGGAGCCTCTGGTCGTAATCGGAGATGTCACCATATCCGTGGCCATAAAGAATGCGCCGAACATCAGTCCGCCGGACAATAAATGAAAAATGGGATCCGGATACCGGGCGGGATTGATCAGCCAGAAGATTCCTCCGAATATGAAGACAGAGCCCAGGAAACTTACCGGTATTCTCCAGTCGGCATATTGTCTTGCCAGGAGAAACAGTCCCCCTGCAACAATCGCGACGGTTGAAGTTTCTCCCAGACAGCCGCCGATGTTGCCGGTGAGCAGCGGGAGGTAGTCGGTCATAATTTGTTCGAATTTGAACTGACCCAGCGGCGTCGCTGCCGTTACCGCATCCACCGCGCTGTATTTTGCTGTATTGGGCAGGATCCAGGTGGTCATAGCCACCGGGAAACTGGCCTGCAGGAATGCGCGCCCCAGCAGCGCCGGATTAAAGATGTTATAGCCCAGACCGCCGAAAATCTGTTTGCCGATGGCGATGGCAAAGACCGAACCAAGGGCTCCGCCGGCAATTGAAAAAGAGGGCGGCAGCACCAGCGCCAGAAGGAGACCCGTGATGGCGGCGCTGCCGTCTTTGATGGTCAGATTTTCACCCTTCAGATAATTCACCCCGGCTTCGGTGGCCAGCGCCGCGATCACGCAGGCAGCGATCATCCAGAGAGCGGTCATTCCGAAATAAAACACCGCCATCGCAGCAGCTGGCAGCACTGCCCCGACCACGGACCACATTATCTTTGGAACGCTTTCTGTAGTATACTGATGGGGTGACGGAGAGAGTATAAATTGCCGGTCCGGCGTGAATAGTTTGCTCTTCGGACCTTTTTTCTTCTTAGACTTTGCTGTGCGTTTGCTCTTTTTCCGCTTCTGACCCGAATCCGTGTTCCGGGATGATTTCTGATCGTCTGCACTCATACTGGAATATCCATTTGCCGTCAGTTACGCCGCCTGCTTTGCCTGTTGTTCACTCAGCCGGAATTTCCCCACCCGAATCCACTGCACCAGCGGAATGTGTGAGGGACACACAAATGCACATGAGCCGCATTCGATACAATTCTGCACGCCGTATTCCTCCAGCCCGTCCAATTGCTTATGTTCAGCCATTTTGGCAAGCCGGGTGGGCATCAGGTTCATCGGGCAGGCCTGCACACACGAACCGCAGCCAATGCAGGGGTACGACTCGAATCGCCGGATGCTGGCATCGGTGGAACAGATTATTCCACCGGTGGCTTTGACAATCGGAACCGAGAGATCGTACTGGGCATGGCCCATCATCGGACCGCCCATAAAAACCTGGACTGCATTATCCTTTAATCCCCCGGCAAATTCAATGAGCTCG
>DATFLS010000158.1:0-3226 GCA_035267465.1 bacterium | reverse complement strand
CGACGTATGGCAAGCATGTTTGATCATTTTTCAGGGTTGGCGATCTTCATCGCCTGTCTGGGACTGTTCGGATTGGCAGCGTACACGGCCGAACAGCGCACCAAAGAAATCGGCGTTCGGAAAGTGCTGGGCGCCACGGTGTCGAATATTCTGGTGCTTCTGTCCAAAGATTTTATCAGGCTGGTCATCATAGCAGCACTACTAGCATTCCCGATAGCCTTTCTGTTTATGCGGCGCTGGCTGCAGGACTTTGCTTACCGGACCACTATCGGAGTGGACATCTTTCTGATTGCCGGGGGTGGTGCTGTCCTGATTGCTCTGATAACGGTCAGCTCACAGGCGCTGAAAGCTGCACTCACGAATCCCACAGAGACCTTGCGGTATGAATGATTTGTCAATTGTCAGTTGTCAATTGTGAATTGTAGAAAAGACAAAAGATCCCGCAACGACTCCATCGGGGCAAAGCACAAAAGATAAAAGCAGGCGATGCGAAGGGCAGGAACTACGCGGATACGCGGTAAAGGAGACCGGAGGCCGCGCCTGCCAGGCGCAGTACTTATGCCAGGGGTTGCGGTAGCGGGCTCACTTGGCCGGGTTGCCCTATTGTCTCTCCACCGGGATCCGATCACCACAGAGGTCTACCCCTCCCGGATACGGGAGCCGCCGGGCGTGTGCGCCAGAGCGCACAATTGGTTCCGGGGGGTGGACGGATGTTGTGCCGGAAGGAGCTGTTGATATTCGGTGACCGGCGGCTGCATGTCGGGAATAACACCGCTGACTTTCCGGGAAAGTCTGCTGAGTTCCTGGGATCCGCGGCTGAGGTTCTGGGAACGGTGGCTGAGGTTCTGTGATCGACAGCTGCGGCTCGGGAAAAGTCGATTTGGTTGCTGGCGCGCTTCCCTGAGGGAGCATTACGGTCGTCTTGTTCGAAATGGTTGTTCTCTGTTTGCGCAGGTCAAACACCTGCGTATCGGGTACCGCCGGAACGATCTTTGAGCCAGAGGCTTTCCTCCGGATCGGCCTTAGTCCCGTCGCTATGGGATCTCTTGGAGGCGTTTTCCGGATAGCCTCATTATTACAAATTCTCGCACAGGACCTTCCGAATACACTGCCGGAATAAGGGAAGACTTTTCTATCGAATTTTATGCACAGAGTAAGCGCTTGACATATTTGCACAAGATTTCGGATATTATAACTATTCAGATGTCGGTAACATCGCGGCAGATGTTTCTGCTTTCCGGCGAGTGCGATGCCCGGGAACTGAGTGCCGAACATGGCCAGGGGGAAGAGATATTGAAGTGGATTGGTTGCCGGACAAAGGAGGCGGGGAGAAATACAAAATGATTTCCTTCCCATATAATCCAGACTGATCCATCACGAGTCAGATATTTTCGGTGAAAAATATTACGCATGGCGGATAATGGGAATAGTAATACAAAACCAAGTCAGGGAGATTGAATTTATGCCTTATTCACATACGACTCATTCGGTATCAGAACGAGTGAGGAATGGCATGCGAATAATCACATTTGCAATTATGGGGGTTTTTCTGCTTTCGTGCGGTCAGCAAACTTCCGAGCAGGCCCAGCCGAATACACTCACACCGGACGAGAAAGCGGAGGGCTGGCAGTTGCTGTTCGACGGTGAGAGTTTCGACGGCTGGACAGGCCTGGGCAGAGATGCCGTTCCGACTCAGTACTGGACTGTCCAGGGCGGCCATCTCAATAAGATGGAAAGCGACAAAGTGCCGACAGCTGCCGATGGCCAGCCGCTCATCGGTGGCGACCTGATGACCGTAAATACCTACGAAAATTTCGAGCTGCAATTCGACTGGAAGATCAGTCCTGGCGGGAACAGCGGCGTCAAGTATAATGTTTCCGAAGAACTCTCGACCTCCCATGATCCCCAGTATGCGGCGCTGGGCTATGAGTACCAGGTACTGGACGATGCGGAACACCCGGATGCCGAAGATCCCACCCACCGGGCCGGAGGATTGTATGATCTGATCGCACCGAATGAAAACAAGGACCTGAACCCGGCCGGAGAATATAACCATTCCAGGATCGTGTTTGACGGAACCCACGGAGAGCACTGGTTGAACGGGGAGAAGATTCTGGAGTATGATATCAATTCCCCGGAATTCAAACAGATCTTTGCTGAGAGTAAGTATGCTGATATCGAGGGATTCCGGGAGAAGAAAAACGGCCATATTGTGCTGCAGGATCACATTGACGCCGTCTGGTATCGGAATATAAAAATACGGGTGCTCGAGTAAGCGTAGAAACCCGGACTCATTCCCCTGTGCTTTGTTGCAGCGGAAGCCGGTGACACTCGGGTGTTCATCGGTCACTTGAAAGGATAGGATGCAATGCAGAAACGATCATTTCGTTACCTGGTGGGGTGGAGTGTGGTGCTATTACTGTTGATCGGGAATTGTTCGCAACAGGAGAGGCAGGCCATGGATTTCACCGGCGCTGAAAATGAAGTGAAACTCATCACCCTGGATCCGGGACACTTTCATGCGGCGCTGGTGCAAAAATCCATGTATCAGCAGGTGGATCCGGTGGTTCATGTCTATGCGCCGGAGGGTGAGGATGTCCGGCTGCATCTCCGGCGGATTGAACAGTATAACAATCGTGAGACCGATCCCACCAGCTGGCAGGAAGAAGTGTATATGGGCCCGGATTACCTGGACAGAATGCTCCGGGAAAAACCGGGGAATGTGGTGGTCCTTGCAGGAAATAACAAGCTCAAGGCGAAATACATCTTCAGTTCCATCGATGCCGGATTGAACGTGCTGGCGGATAAGCCGATGTGTATTGATCCCGCAGGCTTCGATTCCCTGAAACAGTCGTTCAGTCTGGCGGAAGAGCGCGGAGTCCTGCTGTATGATATCATGACCGAACGCTATGAGATCACCACCATACTGCAGCGGGAATTATCCATGATTGAATCCGTATTCGGATCCCTGCAGGAAGGAACACCCGATAATCCTGCTGTGACCAAAGAGAGCGTGCATCACTTTTTCAAATACGTCTCCGGAAGTCCCCTGCAGCGTCCGCCTTGGTATTATGACGTGAATCAGCAGGGAGAGGGAGTGGTGGACGTGACCACCCATCTGGTTGATCTGATTCAATGGGAATGTTTTCCCGGCGAAATCATCAACTATCAGAACGATATCGAGATGCTCTCCGCGGATCACTGGGCGACCGAGATAACCCCGGAC
>DATFLS010000157.1:0-8801 GCA_035267465.1 bacterium | reverse complement strand
CACTATACCAACAGATTGCCGACGATATTTTGCTTCGGGTACGATCAGGAGAGCTCAAAGTGGGACACAAGATCGGCTCCCAAAGGGAATTAGCTGAACGGCATGATGTCAGTCTCATTACGGTAAAGAAAGCAATCTCGGAGTTGATTAATAAAGGAGTGTTATACAGCCGGACCGGGAAGGGTACCTATGTGGCGGAAGGGCCAAACGGGGTGAAGATCGCCCAGCATAAAACGATTGGACTGGTTCTCAGCGACCTCAAGAGCCCGTATTTTTCTATGATTGTGGGGGGTGTCGAATGCACGGCATCTGAGCAGGGCTTCGCCGTAATGCTCTCGAATTCTAACGGTGAAATGGAACGGGAAGAACATCAAATTCACCGATATATGAAACTGGGAGTCAATGGGTTAATCATCGCCTCCATGAACCGGGATTATCGGACCCCGAATCCCATACGGCATCTCCATCGGAAGCATTTTCCGTATGTGGTGGTCTCGTATGTGCAGGATCCGGATATTTACCATGTCGGTACCGATCAGGCCAAGGGAGCCTATCTGGCAACGGAACATCTTATCCGGTTAGGCCATAATCGCATCGGATTCCTCGCCGGCGAACCCGGGAATCTTCTGGGAGATGAACGGAAACAGGGATACATGAATGCGCTGAAAGCAAACGGAAAGGAATACCGGGATCATGACATTTTCTTTTCTCCCTTCGAAGGCGAATGGCATGATTATAAGTCCGGTTACTCCATCGGTAAAGAATTTGCCGGTTTGAAGGATCGGCCTACCGCCATCTTTGCGTATAATGATTTGACAGCACTGGGGTTTCAGGAAGCCCTGCTGGAGAAGGGAATGCGAATACCGGAAGATGTGGCCCTGGTCGGATTTGATGATATTGAACGCAGCTGTTACTCCCCGGTCACTCTTACCACAGTCCGGCAGCCGACCGAAAAAATCGGCACACTGGCGATGGAGAAAGTGATGGCTCTAATCAATCATGAGGAGACCGAGGTGCGGACCATCCTCGAGCCGGAACTGGTCGTGCGGCAGTCCTGCGGAGCCGGTTAATTGGAACAGACACTGCAAACAATGCTGAACACTTAGTTGTCGTATTCAGACAATGCATTTGTAGATCTTGCCAGGCTGTATGATCCGTCATATCCTCAGTGGGCGAAACCTCTGAACCGGGCACTCGGACACGTGGGGAGGGGAAGCCAAAATTTCTCACTATCACGTGCCGTGGTAATCGGAGTCCGGATTTCTGGATTTCCCTGTTGCAATCTTTACAGGAGAATCACGATATTATTGCATGTAGAACACGAGGGTGCGGCCAGAGATTCGTTCCGTATGCAGTGGGAAGCCGCATGCCTCCTCCGGCAATAAACGCGTTGATTGCAAATTTTGGTACACAAGGGCATATGAAAGGATTGAACTATGATCCGGAATTGGTTGACAGGAATTGATCCACGGGGAAAATACCTTGCGGCGTCACTGAGCGTGATACTGTTCATGGGGTGTGCTGCCCAAGGGAGCGCGAATTTTACAACAGCGCATCCGGAGAATACCATGGGTGAGGGATGGGAAGCACTCCTTTCGGATAATCTGTCGAATTGTATTTATAATCAGGGGAGTTGGTCTTACGATAATGGGGTGTTATCCCTGGAAGGAGATGGAGACATCTGGACGGAAGACCGATACGGAGACTTTATTCTCGATCTGGAGTTCAGAGTATCGGACGACTGTAACAGCGGTATTTTTCTGAGGACCGGAAGCATTGAAAATTGGTTGCATACCGCCATTGAGATGCAGGTGTTCGATTCCTCTGGGAAAAAAGAGGTCGGCAAACACGATTGCGGAGCCATTTATGATTGTCTGGCGCCGCGGGTGAATGCTATCCGACAGCCGGGAGAATGGAACCGGTGCACGATTACCTGTGACGACAATAAAATTTATATTGTACTGAACGGACAGCAGATCATTGACATGGATTTGAACCGGTGGACGGAAGCCCACAGAAATCCTGATGGTACAAAGAATAAGTTCAATACGGCCTACAGGGATATGCCCCGGGTCGGCCATATTGGATTTCAGGATCACGGTCATCCGATCTGGTACAGAAATATCCGGATACAGGAACTGTAACCTGTAAAAAGTGGATGACATTTCCTTGAAATATCAGGATATTGGAGGTAACCAAAACGGCTGTTTTATCTGGCAGCAGACCCGGTAACCCGATTGACAGGGATCCCATGCTACCTGTAATCTTTTGACAGTTTATCGCGCTTAGCGGGAGCACCCCAGTGATGTGTACACAGTCCACCGGATGCGTTTATGAATTAATTGTGAAATGAATTTTACCGGAAAGCAAATAAGCGAGAGCATGATGGATGCCGACCGGTTACAGTATTACCTGATGTCACTGCTGGAAATTTCCCGATATAGGAAGAGGTGGATGAGTGAGTGAGGGAGCAGGTTTGAATGAGATGCTGAGATTACAGGTTCAGCGCACTAGGCAGATGTATGCTAAGTATTGTTACACTCGTAGCGGTGAATGGACTTTTTTTATGCACTATCACACATTATTAATAGAAGTTAATCGAATTGTATATGATTTTTGATCCTAAGAACGGAAAGGGTACAAAATGAAGCACACGTTTCAATTTCACAGATTAACGGTATTTTTTGTGGGTGTGTTACTCTTGATGAGCGGTTGTGCCCGGCAGGATGTGCAATCACGGCTGGATTCGCTTTTGCCCAGTGTGCAGTCCTATGAATACGGCCAGAACAGAGAGCAGCTCACGGCCATTGAAGAGCTGGTGCGTACATCTCATGCCAATCCTGCAGACCGGCAGTATATCGAGCAACAGCTGATTGGGGTGCTGGAGTCTGACGCCACACTGGCGGGAAAGCAATTCGTCTGCAAGCAGCTCAGTATCATCGGAACCAGCGCCTCTGTGCCGGTATTGTCCGATTTACTTGTGGAGGAATCGACCTCGGATATGGCACGCTATGCCCTGGAACGGATCCCGGCTCCGGAGGTGGATGCCGCGTTGCGTGAAGCGGTACAGAATACGTCCGGGCAGGTCAAAGTGGGTATTATCAACTCTATCGGTCAGCGAGCAGATGAAGGCGCAGTAGAAGTTTTGACTCCGTTGCTCCGGGATCCGAATTCTTTGATTGTTGAGTCAGCCGCGTCTGCTCTGGGAAATATCGGCACGCAAACAGCAGCTTCCGCCCTGCAGAATGCTCTGTCAGCGACCACTGGTGCTGCCCATGAAACAGTGGTGGATGCCTACCTGGAGTGTGCCGACAAGGCCTTTCAGGCCGGGGATTCCACCAGGGCAAGTGAGATGTATCAGCGGATTTATATTTCGAATGAACCGATCACAGCCCGGGGAGTAGCGCTGATTGGCATTATCAGAACCGAACAGGCGGATGCGGGGGAGGTGATTCTGACAGTGCTGGAGGATGAGGGACCAGTCCTGCAGGCCATCGCTGCCGGCATGTTAAGCAGCGTCCCCACAGTAGAAAATCTCCAGGCCATTGCCGGGATTCTGCCACAACTTCCGGATGCGGTCAAAGTGCAGGTGTTGACGGCGTTGGGCGAGCGCGGTGACCCGGTGGTACGCCCGGCAGTGGTGGAGGCTGCAGATAGCACGGTTCCGGAGGTGCAAATCGCTGCGTTAGAAGCACTCAAATCGCTGGGTGATGCTTCATCGGTGTTTCTGCTGGCGCAACATGCTGCTTCCGGGCCCCAGGAAAAGCGGGAAGCGGCCAGAGAAAGTTTGCATCGGTTACGTGGAGCGCAAGTGAATAAAACCATTCTGTCAGAGATCGAGAACGCCTCTCCGGCTGTGAGGGTGGAATTGATCCAGAGTATTGAGCAGCGGCGCATTGCTAATGCCGCTCCCATCCTGTTCGAGGCGGCCGGGAGTCCGAACCAATCGGTGCGACTTGCCTCCATTCAGGTGTTAGGTGTGATGGCTGCCCCGGACCAGCTCTCGGACCTCATGAATTTGCTGATCGATGCACCGGGTCAGGATGACCGTTCGGCGCTGGAACGAGCGATTGTCTCGGTGGCGAATAAGATTCCGGACCGGGAAAACCGCGGCGATCACATCCTCGACCGGCTGTCTTCGGTACAAAACATCCCTGCCCGCGCCTCGCTGATGCAGGCTCTGGGGACCATCGGGGATTCCGATGCACTTCCGGTTTTGCGGGAAGCGCTCACGGTTTCCGACAGCCGGGTTCGGGATGCCGCCATTCGGGCGTTATCAGCCTGGCCGACACCCGCCCCGGCCGATCAACTCTTCCAGGTGGCGCAATCTGCAGAACAGCAACGATCAAGGGTGTTGGCACTACGAGGGTATATCCGGCTGACCGGTTTGCCGTCAGACAGATCCGCTGAACAGACAGTACAAATGTATCAGCGAGCGATGGATCTGGCGGAAAATGTGAGTGAGCAACGATCGATCTTGTCCGGGCTGGCCGAGCTGGATGCACTTCCCGCCCTGGAGATGGCCGGGAAATATCTGGATGAAGCGGCACTGAGTCAGGAGGCGGCCGCCGCCGTCGTAGCGATTGCGGAAGCCATTTATTCCGATTACCCGGAGGAAACCAGGGCGTTACTGGAAAAGATCGTGAACAAAACCGAGAGCGAATCGATCCGGTCCGATGCCCAGGATGTCCTGGAGGATCTATAGTTTGCGGACGGGAACTGGCCCTTCGCCAGGAATCACCGGAATCGATGGAACCGTCCAAACCGGCGGAATAAGGAAATGTTCATAGTAAATCAGAAAAGGTAGAAGAGGAGTCTAACCATGGCCAAGAGAGTTCTGAATTCACTGGGGTTGATTGCGGCGGCACTTTTACTGATGGCGGGATGCGCCCGAACTCAGCAGATACCCGCTGATTATCATCCCGATACTTCCGGGTGGGACGATCTTATTGCATCGGATCTTTCCAATTGTTACTACGAACCCGGAAGCTGGGTGATGGAAGACGGAGTATTGTACGCCGAAGACCATTCCACCATCTGGACGAATGATGAATACCAGGATTTCATTATGGATCTGGAGTTTCGAGTGCCCGAAGGAGCGAACAGTGGAATCTTCTTCCGTACCAAGGATCGCAACAATGTGCTCTCGGCGCTGGAGGTGCAAATTCATGCAACCACGGACGGTACAAAACATGGACAATGCGGCGCGATTTATGATCTCATATCTCCGAGCACCGATGCCACGAAGCCGGCCGGTGAATGGAACCATTACACTATTACGGCCAACAAGAATAAAATTTATGTGGTACTGAACGGCGAACAGATCATTGATATGGATATCAATAACTGGACGGAGCCCCATCAAAATCCCGATGGCACAAGACACAAGTTCGATCGCGCCATTCAGACGCAAACCTGGGCGGGACCCATCGGCTTTCAGGGAATTCACGGCAGCGCAGGCGAACCCGTGTTCTTCCGGAATTTAAAGGTGAAACGATTGGATTAAATCCGGGGTCCGGACCGCAGATGTGACTCCTGTTCGTCCCGTACCGGTTGATTTGAGGGTTCCCGGATTGGAGTTGACTGCCAACTCTTCCTTGACCCCTGTCTCCAGCGATGTTAAACTATGCATCTTGACAGAGAATAGAAACTGATCGGGCTTCGACAGATGATACTTTCAGTTTCTTCATTGGCAAATGGAACACGAATGCATAGGAACGGAAGTACGGGAGCATCATGACTGAAAAAAACGCGACCAAAGGGATGGAACGACGGAGTTTTCTTCGGTATACTGCCGCAGCCGGAGCAGGGCTTGTCTTCAGGCCGTTGATGCGGGCGCAAACGCGAAGCACCTCCGCGCCCTCGATTGACAATGATATTAATGTAGCCATCCTGGGCACCGGAGCCGAAGGCCAGGTATTAATTAATTCCTGTCTGAAGATTCCGGGGCTACGGTTTCGTGCAGTGTGTGATATCTGGGAAGCTTGGAATCAAAAGCGTGCAGCCCGATATTTGCAGAAATACGGCCACGACCTGAATCGATATATCGATTATCAGGAGATGTTAGCCTCGGAAAATGATCTGGACGCCATTATTATCGCCACGCCCGATTTCTGGCACGAAGAACATACCATTGCCTCCCTGGAAGCCGGGTTAGCTGTCTATTGCGAGAAAGAGATGTCCAACACACTGGAAGGTGCCCGGAATATGGTGGAGGCCCAGCGGCGGTCCGGTCAGTTACTCCAGATTGGGCATCAGCGCCGGAGCAATCCGAGATACCAGCATGCTTATTATCGTCTTCTGAAAGATGCCAAACTCCTTGGCACGATTACCACCATCAACGGCCAATGGAACCGGTCGGTGCAGCCCGACAATTCCTGGCCGGACGGCATGGCAGTCCCCCCGGAGATTTTGAGCCGATACGGATATGAGAGTATGCATCAATTTCGGAATTGGCGTTGGTATCAGGGGCTTGGCGGCGGACCAATCGTCGACCTGGGATCCCACCAGATCGATATCTACAACTGGTTCCTGGAAGATACCCCCACGTCGGTGATGGCATCCGGGGGCACCGATTACTATGATCCGGACACCCATGAATGGTATGATAATGTACTGGCCATTTATGAGTACGGGAACCGGGAGGTGAATGTGAAGGCGTTCTATCAGACCATTACCACCAACAGCAATGAAGGGTATTTCGAAAACTTTATGGGAGATCAGGGTTCCCTGATGATATCCGAATCCGCATCGCGTGGCGGTGTGTATAAGGAACCCGGAGTAGAGAACTGGGATAAATGGGTGAAATTAGGCTATCTCAAGGCTCCGGAGGAGGAAGAAGCCGAAGATCAGCAGCAACAGGGCGCCGTGTTGGATGTCCGGGAAACCCTGGCACCACCGGCCCATGAAATACCGGTAGAGCTCAACGATCCCTACCATAAACCGCACCTCGAAAACTTCTTTAACACGATTCGCGGAACGGACACACTGAACTGCCCGGTGGAAATCGGATACGAGACAGCCGTGACAGTTTTGCGCGTAAATGACGCAGTGGAAGCAGGAAATAAACTCTCTTTTGATCCGGATGAATTTCACATTTGAGTCGGGTTGGTTTTGAATCTTTGGGAAATACGGACGGGGCATATGCGAATCTTTCGTTCTCTCTTATTGGTCGGGTGCGTCCTCATGGTCGGTATGTCCGTGGTTCAGGCGCAGGAAGAGGCAAAACTCGGCGATGGCTTTGATGGGAACCGTTCTTATCCCGCGCACATTATTCAATTGTATGACGCGCAAGGGGATGTGATTCAGCCGGAGGATCAGCCGCTCTTACCTTTCTCCACTCAACAGACCTGCCAGGAGTGCCACGATTACGAGGAAGTCAGCAAAGGATTGCACTTTAATTATATGGATCCCACTTTGCCCGCCGGTCGCCGCGGAGAACCATGGGTTCTGGTCGATCGGAAAACATCCACCCAAATTCCGCTTTCTTATCGACCGTGGGAAGGCACCCACCGTCCCAAAGAAGTAGATCTCTCTCCCTGGGAGTTTATCCAGATATTCGGGCGGCACCTCCCCGGTGGTGGCGCAGGAGCGGAAATCGATCCGGAAGATCCGGACCAGTATATGCGCTGGATGATCTCGGGCGATCTCGAAATCAACTGTCTGGCGTGTCATGACGCGGAAGCCTCACATGATCAGGCGGAATACGCCCTGCAGGTGGCCCGGCAGAACTTCCGCTGGGCTGCGACGGCAACTGCGGGATTCGCCTCCGTGGAAGGATCCGCTGCGGACGTACCGGATAACTACGATATCTACCTGGGAGTTGTACCAGATGAGCCCCGGGTAAACCCGCCGCAGGTCCATTATGATGATCACCGGTTTAACGAAAATAATGAAGTATTCTTCGATATTGAACGAGACGTCCCCGAAGACCGGTGCTACTTCTGTCATTCCGCCACCAACCTGGAGAAGACCCAGTATGAACGATGGGAAACCGACGAGGATGTTCATCTGACATCCGGGATGACCTGCGTGGATTGTCACCGGAATGCGCTGGACCATAAAATGATCCGGGGTTATGAAGGAGAGCGCCAGGCGCAAAATAATCCGTACGCTGCCACACTGACCTGCGAAGGGTGTCATCTGGGACAGGACAACAGTGAAATTCCCAGAGGAGGCCGCCTGGGTGCGCCCGAGCCGGAGCATGCCGGGATTCCATTGGTGCATTTTGATGTGCTCACCTGTACCGCCTGCCACTCAGGACCCTGGCCTTCCGAGAATACACAAGGTGTGAAGACAGCCAGGATACATGCACTCGGATTACACGGCACTAATAAATCTCCGGACGTCCTGCCGCATGTCCAATATCCGGTATTCGTGAAAGGTGAAAACGGGAAAATCGCTCCCCATAAACTCTTCTGGCCTGCCTACTGGGGATATAAGAATGGGGAAGAAATTCAACCAATTCCACCGGATGAAGTGGCGCCGATCGCCAATGAAGTACTGGTCGGTGATACGGTGGACTTCGTGGACTGGCCCCCCATGCAGAGAGGCCATGTGGTTCAAATTCTGCAAACGCTGTCAAACCAGGCAGCCGGGGATGAGCAGCCGATCTATCTTGGCGGAGGAAAGCTGTATCAACTTAACGATGCAGGAGAACTGACCAGCAAGGAGCACTCTGCCGCCGAACCGTATTCCTGGGCATTAGCCCATGATGTGCGAACCGCGGAACAATCACTGGGAGTTCGCAGCTGTGAGGATTGTCATGCAGTGGACGCTCCGTTTTCGTTCGGGAACGTACG
>DATFLS010000156.1:0-4731 GCA_035267465.1 bacterium | reverse complement strand
CCGCTTCGATGTGTTCGAGGTTAATCATAGGAGTATGGTATTCTCCGTACTTTCCTTCACATAAATATTCCCGGTACTAACTTCCAGTCGGATAGTACGGTTGATCCGATCACCAATGTGTTTTTTATCGATCAGCACATTATTCCGCCAGAACAATTTCCGCAGGGCAGCAATATTTCGTTCCCCGATATTAAAATAACTATCCTGTTCCATGAATCGCGCCCCACCGATAATGGCGTTCCGAATCCGGTACTTCTGAGCCTTATACCGATACATCTCCTTGAACAACAACGGAACCCCGGTATCGATGTATTTCAACCGGTTAAAAGTCACACTGCCATTCTCAAGAGAGGAATCCGGCAACATGATGTGGGCCAATCCGCCGACCCTGACCACCGGATCATATAACACAATCCCCAGACAGGAGCCTAATGCATACGTAATAAGCACATCATCCGGATGCGGGGAGACTGCCATACTTGCGATGTCGACAATAATGTTGGGCATACGGAGACGGTGTTCTTTCCTGTTAATCACAACTCAACGATTATAAAGGGCGTTTATATATGGTCGGAGCGATATACTTAAAGTGATGCTGTATCCCGCTGAGACTTTCCGAATGTCCTACGACAAAATACCCGCCGGGTTTTACGACTTGAAAGAATTTATTCACCACTTCCTGCTGCACTTGCTTGTCAAAATAAATCATCACATTCCGGCAGAAGATCACCTCGAACTGTCCCCGAAACGGAAAAGTCTCTATCAAATTGAATTTTCGGAATGTGATCAATGACCTGATCGTCTTATCAACCCGGTAATAGCCCGTCCAGCTGCCCCGCCCTTTCTGAAAATATTTTCGTCTCAGATGCGGAGGAACGTTGGTGAGTTTTTCATCCCTGTAAATGCCTCTGTCAGCGATCGCTATGACCGACTTCGAAAGATCGGTGGCAAGTATTCGCACCCGCATATCAGCTGGTAAACGGCCGTATTCTAACAAATGAATCGCAATGGAATATGGTTCTTCCCCTGTCGAACACCCTGCACTCCAGAGACGAAGTTCATTCGATTTTCGAACACCCTCCAATGATACTATCTCCGGCAGAATAGTATTGGTCAACTGGTGAAGATGATTGTGCTCCCGAAAAAAATAGGTGTGGTTGGTAGAAATCCGGTCCAGGAGCTCACACAATTTATCCCCGGAATCATCCGTTAACACCTCTTCATAATAATCCCGGAAACTGCTGAGCCCGTGATGGCGAATAATTTTGCCCAGCCGGGCTTGGACTAATTGTTTTTTTCCCTGATGGAGATTGATCCCCGCTCTGCGATATACCAGATCGCTAAACTTCTCAAACTCACTCTCCGAAATCTTCAAGGTTCCAATCATCAAGTGTGTGCCAATCTTTCTGTCTGATGAGTACGACCGGTATTATCCGCAGGTTGGAACATGATCAATGCAGCAGTAAATCACCTCCCAGGCATCCTATTCAGACAACAGCATTTCAATGCATCCCTCGTCATTCTCATGATGTCAATCACCCCGGGGCTTCGCATTGGCTTTTAAAATTGCCAGGTCCTCACCGGTCAATACTTTATCCAGATCTAATAACGTTTTAATTCCGTCATCCACTTTCGCGATACCTAATATGAATTTGGTATTCACATCAACTCCGAAGGAAGGGGTCTCTTCAACGTTGGCTTGTGTTACCTGAATCACCTCGGAGACCGAATCTACCACCACCCCGATTTGCATGGTACTGTCATCAATCACGACTTCGCCAACAATTATTGGTGTCCTGGCATCTGACTCCCTGAATTCCAGCCCAAACCGCATGCGCAGATCAATCACAGGGATCACTTTCCCCCGGAGGTTAATCACCCCCCGCACAAACTCCGGCATCCTCGGGACCGGTGTGATTTTCAGCATGCCAATGATTTCGCGTACATTCAAAATCGGGATTCCATATTCTTCCCCATCCAGTGAGAACGTAATATATTTCCCGCTCCGATTAGCCATGGTCTCCTGGGCAGCGTGTGTATCTGCAGTCATAAACCATCCCTTTCCTGATACTATTTGTCGGGCCGCATCCGGATTGGTTCTGATTAATATGAATCGATCATCACCTGTTGTGTACGACCCATCTGTGCCACAGTGGCCTGTTCCTCTTCCCTGGTTTTTTCATCCCGGACCACCAGCAGGTTCGGGACATCCAGGATAAGTCCGACCGATCCATCTCCTAAGATCGCGCCTCCTGACACGCCCGGAATCGACTGGAATTGTTCCCCCATTGATTTGATCACGACTTCCTGCTTATCCACCAATTCATCAACCAGAATTCCTGCGGACTCCCCACCCAGATCGACCACCATGATTATGCCCTCCCAGGGATCCTGAACGGCTCTCTCCACATTGAACAGATAATGCAGCCGGATCAGTGGGAACACATGATCTCGCACCGTGACGGTTTCACCGCGTCCCGCAATCAGGTTGCAGTGTTTTTCTGACACCTGTACGGATTCTTTAATCGCTAATGTGGGAATGACATACCGTTGGAATCCAACCCGAATGATCACTCCGTCAATAATAGCAAGAGTCAACGGCAGCCTGATATAAAAGGTGGTTCCCTGCTCCGGCACTGTTTCGATATCGATCTGTCCACGCATCTGCTCGATCGTACTCTGACCCACATCCAATCCCACTCCGCGACCGGAAACCTCAGTCACCTGATGAGCAGTGGAAAATCCCGGGCGGAATAGTAACTCATAAATGTGTTTATCGGATAAGCCATCCTCCCCGGATACCAGGTTTCGTTCCCTGGCCCGCTTCAAGATCGACTCTTTGTCTAACCCCGCTCCATCATCGGAGATCTCTATGACGATGTTCCCGCCTCGATGGTAAGCATTCAGGTGAATCGTACCGGCGGGATTCTTTCCGGCTGCTGCTCTCGCTTCAGGCGTTTCGATTCCGTGGTCACAGGCATTCCGTACCATATGAACCAGTGGATCATACAGTGTTTCCACCATATTCCGATCGATCTCGGTTTGCTCACCCGATAATCGTAACTCAATTTTCTTGCCAGATTTGTAGGCCAGATCCCGCACAATTCGCTGCATTTTTCTGAATGTCGCCTCAATGGGCACCATCCGCAGAGACATGGAAATGTTTTGTAGTGTAGACGCAATCCGTTTCAATTGCGAGATATCCGCCAGTAACCGTTTATCTGCGGCTTCCCGGATTATCGGATTCTGTGATATCATATTCTGCACAATCACCAGTTCCCCGACCATGTCAATCAGATGATCCATCTTATCGACATCCACCTTCACCACCGATCCACTTTTCTGACGCTGGGAATGATCATTCCTGATTGCAGGTTGCTCACGGTTTGCCCCGTTATCCCCGGGCGCTTGGGGCTCAGATAATTGATTTGTTTCGGAACCGTCGGAAGTCAGACCCTCTTCCGGGTCCTCCCCGGCCTGGATGGCATGTATTTTTTCGATGAGCGGAGTAATGTCACCATCACGAAGATTGAGATCTCCCGTTTCCAAACCCGAGCGAAGCGTTTCCATCATGGCCCGCAATGCGTCAACACCCTGTAATATCAAATTCGCGATGTCCGGCCGTAATCTGATTTCCCCCTCGCGTGCCTGATCGAGCAGCGTTTCGAACTCGTGGGAGAGCTTCTCAATCGCCGGGAGATTAAGAAAACCTGCCACGCCTTTTATGGTATGAAACGGACGGAAAATATCGTTGACAATTTCCAGATCATCCGGAAACTTTTCCCACTTGAGAAGATTCTGCTCCACACTGCTCAAATTTTCTTCAGATTCCTGGAGAAAATCCTGCAGAAGTTCGGGATCCTGGGAGACATCAAAAGCCTCTTCTCCAGTATCCGAAGACTCCGGGGAACCTTCAGCGGGATCTGGTTCCTCCTGGTGTGGTTCGGACAATGTCTCCTCGGGTTCATCCGTTTCCTCATCCGTCTCGATGACCTCATTCACCTCCATCTCCTGAGAGGATAACCTGTCCTCTGATTCATCGTCTCCCTTCTGTGGGTCATCTTGCGGGGGATCATTTTCGACTGGATCAAAAGATGCTGTCTCTTCTGCCTCTGGCATTGGATCGGTCGCATTGAACGGCTGAAGAAAATCAACTGCATTTTGGTTATCGTCGAGTGTCTGGAATTCGTCCGCTTCATTCTCGCTTGCTGATGCCGGATCGTATGAACGGACAGCCGTTAATACAGCCTCCACCTGAGCCGAGTGCTTTATATAAGTCCCGGTATCCAGACTTTCGCGCAATGCGCCCATGATTTCACGAATGACGTGGATTGCGTCCGGAATAAGGTTTACACCCTGTCGGGTTAGAGTAAGATCTCCCTCTCTGGCCTGGTTCAAAAACTGCTCATACTCGTGTGCGATTTCTTCGATATCATGAAGGGCAAGAAATCCCGCAATATCTTTGATCGTATGAAATGGTCGATAAATTGCGTCGAGAATGTCACGATTATCCGGCTGGTCCGCCAGATCTTTTAAAAGCGATTTTGCTTTATCGAGATGTTCCTCGGCCTCTACCAGGAAATCCTTCAGCAACGAGGGATCCTCCAGATACTCTGGTAACTCATTTTCCGATTCAGATGATCCCCCGGTTGCAACAGTCTTCTCGTCCGGATCTTCACCGGATTCCTGGTAATGGGACATGATCGACTCAACGCTCTCCTGGAAATTCTG
>DATFLS010000155.1:0-5421 GCA_035267465.1 bacterium | reverse complement strand
CCGTCAAACGGCACGAAAACTACGTTATACCCCGCCTGGGGTCTCGGGGCCCGGTTCCAGGATCCATGGAATGCGATGAAGGCGCCGTTGCTAAACTTCTCCGGGAACATATCTCCCTGATAGAAGATCAAATCATTCGGTGCCCAGTGACCGGGGAAGCCCATAATAGGTTCCTGGTATTGGGAAGCCCGACCGACTTCCTGTCCGTTCCCTCCGTATTCAGGGGCCAGTACACGCGTTTCCTGGAGCTGATCATAATAAGAGTAAGGCCATCCACAGTTATCCCCGTCCTCGATGAGGTGGAACTCCTCGGCAGGAAGCCGTGCACTCTGTCGCTCGTTAAAATAATCCGGGTAGAGCTGGTAGAGCTGGTCTCGTCCATGTTGTACAACATAAAGATGATCCGCCTGATAGTTCCAGTCAAGCGCGACACAATTGCGGAGACCGGTGGCGTAGTGATATCCGTCGTCAACCTGGGTCTGGCCGGGTTCATCCGCGTCGAACTGCCAGATGCCGCCGTGGCGTTCCAGCAGCGGACAGGGATCCATCCCCGGTGATCCTTTGGTCCGGTCCTGCTCCTGGCAGGCATTGGACGGAGCGCCCACATTTACATACATGTTGCCGCTGTCATCAAACGTGAACGGTTTCACGGCATGCTGTGTCTGAAATGGAAATCCGTGGGCAATGGTAACCGGATCACCCTCCGGAACCAGTTCGCCCGGGGTCAACTGGTAGCGGGCTACCGACGTATCGGACCCGAAATAGAGATAGTTATTATAGATATCGATGCCGGTTCCGGGCAGTTCTCCGAAATACCGCACGATGTCCGCCCGGCCGTCGCCGGAGGTGTCCCGGAGCGCCGCGATTCCTCCGCCATTATTGAGTTCGCGTAACGCAACATAGATATCGCCGTTTTCCCGGACAACCATGTGGCGTCCACGCCCGAGATCATCGGCCACCACAAACGCTCCGAATCCGCCTGGCAGGGAAATGCTTCCATTATCGGGATCAAACTCCAGTCCGTTCACGGCGTTGTTGCCTCCTCCACCGCACGCAATAAGCAAACCCGACACTACAATCGCCGTGGCCGGTATCATGTGCTTGAACCCAATCGCTTCGGTTGCTCGTTCTATAAACGCCATCAGTATTCCACTCATTACGGAACGCTGATTCCTCATCACTACTCTCCTTTGTATTTTGGTCATGAACCATTCAACTCACGGTATCAGTTCTCATCGCATTCAAAGGTCTCAGCCATTTGATAATTGTGCTGCGCTGCGAAGCCAGGACCGGCGCCTCACTCGAGTACGACTTGCGGCTGCGTCCAGGCGGCCTCCAGTTCCCCGGCCCGGTACGGATTCTCCTTCTCCTGCGAAGAAATAATCTTCGCCCGGACATATATCTCATCACCCTGGAAGGCGTATCTGGCTCCGGTACCCCGAACTTCTTTCAGTACCACTCCGGTGGAGTCCTCCGGCAGCTGCCGGATCATCTCCTCCGGTTGCATCCCGGCGTCGGAACCGCTCTCTCCCGGGGGCCGTCTGGTGCCGATAAATCGGATGATATAATCCACGCCGGTCTCCGGTCGTACCCGGACCTGATATTCGGCATCATCAACACTGATCTGTTCCAGTTCGACACCGGTACTGGCGTAAAACTGGCCTGCTTCCAGAGATGCAATCAGCCGAGCGGGCGTTAATTCCGCGGATCGCACCATAATCCAACCCCGGCCGGGATTGCTGTGGTCCGAATCATATTGATGATAGTTGTGCGCATCATCCACCGCCACCCCATACATGACCTCCATTCCCCGGAGCAGGCGGGAGGTCAGGATCAAATCCCACAGCCGTTCGGTGCCGGGGTGATCCTCATCCCCTTCGTTGCGGACAGAGGGATGCCCGTTATAGACTTCGAACAACTTTTCGCCCTCCAGCGCAGCCAGATCCGACGCTGTCAGGGCCCAGCCGAAATTGGGGTGGTTCACGTGGGGAATCATCGGCCGACCGGTGGCTTCCCGCTGTTCCAGTACGGCATCAATGTTGTTCTGGAGAACTTCCCTCACGCTGTTCCCTCCCTGGGGAGGAATCACGTCCCGCAGGTTGGTGGCGTTCAGGTGGATGGGCTTTTCCTGAAAACGATCGGATATCTCCTCGCTCTGCACGATCAGGAATTCGCCCGGTTCCTCGAAACGAGGTCGATACTCGGCAAGCGTTTTGAGCCGCACGAACAGGGTATCATGCCGCTTTTCCTGCTCCACCCAATCCCCCCCGAAACGGTCTAAATATCTCTGATACGCGCCCATGCCGCCCCGGCTCTGTTCCACAGCTATCCACTTCTCACCCTCGGCAAGAATATTATGATCCGAGAGAACGATGAAATCGTAGCCGTGGTCCTTGTACCATTCCATAATCATTTCCGGGTAATCGTCTCCATCGCTCCAGAGAGAATGAGTATGCAGATTACCCTTCTTCCATGTTGACTGCTGAGCATTCTGACACCCGAGCAGACTGATAAATACAAGACTGCTGATCAGCGCCAGCCAACCGGACCGAAATTTCTTGTTTCTGTTTGCGGTGTGCACTGTTCAACTCACTCCTTTCAATGAATCCTCTCGGATATCCCCGCCTGGCTCCCCACGGTAAAAATGTTCAGGGAAATAACAAAATGGTGATTAGTATACTCACCAATCGCGTCTTCTTCAACAGGAAATATTCAAGAGACACAGATTGTCGCTGTTCGTTTGCACTCTCTCAGGAAATCCCTGGAAAATTTCCTTCCGGGTAAAGAAAAAATACAAGAACTGCACCGGAATAGATACCGCATTTATTGACAAAGATTCGGTTCAGCATAGATACAAAGGGAAGTGAGAAGAGTCCATTTGCCATTGTATTGTAAAACCCCCCTCTATTACCATAGGTACGCAACCGGCTCCCTCACCACGTAGCATATTTCCACACGGACTTTGACGGATAAACCCGGATCTCTCTGGGAAATGTTTAGTTGGGCACCGTCACTGTTCTCTTTCGAAAAACCGATCAGATAATCCGGTGTTCACCCGGTAGTGAGTAAATTCCAGGTGAACATAACCGGTTGATCCGGCGAGCTGTTCCGGGGAGAAGTTTTCCATTCCGGGCATATCCGGGTCCATGTCACGGGGAGTCGTTCGGCCGGTTTGTGCCCGCAGATTCTCCGGGAACATGAAGGTGAACTCCGTTTCTGCAGGCAGCCAGAGATGGTCCTGCACTTCGGTATACTCTGCATTCACCGTCACGAATCGTGTGGTGTCCGCATAGGCTTCCATTCGACAGATGACCCAATGTTGGCTGTCAATCCAGAGGCGCACCCTGGGGCGCTCCGGTTCCGGTCTCCCGCGTCTCCCCGGCTGAAACATCAGCGAATCCGGATGGACCGGGCTGGTAATGAGCCAGTGTACCCGCCCATCCAGTGTGTCCTGACCGGCGATCGAGGGCTCGGCAAGATTACCAAAGATTTCGCCGGGAGCCATGGTCAGTCCTGTCCGGGGGACCACGGCAAATCCGGTGGTTTCCACCTTGATTTTATCCGGCTGTTTGAATGCCAGATCCACCCGCTTCTGCGGCATGCGAAAACCAGGCATTCTCACGGTAATCCGGACGATAACCATATAATCACGGATCAGATCGAAGCGGTTGGTCACGCTGTCCATCACCGCCCGCACTGTCATGGATGAACTGGAATCTTCCATTCCGACGGTTTGCCGGGCAGGTGCGCTCCCAGAAGGATTAAAGATCAACCAGGTCAACAGTATCAGCAGCACGTATTTCTTTATCATCACGAAAGAATGTCCTTTCGCACAAATATGGTATAACTCACACCCATGAAACCGGCCGCATACAATCCCAGCACCAGTAAACTCTTCCCAATCTGATCCCAGGGAATGGGATCGTAAAACACCATTTGCCAGATATCAAAATAGGTGGTGAAAATATAGGGCCGGATATTGGCGAACCAATCAATGGGAATAGTGCTGATCGCCAGTCCGATGATTATCACCGACATAGCGCCGATAATGGGTCCGATGGCATTGGTTACCATGGAGGAGAACATAAAACAAAGCGCCGCCACCACGCACATGGCGCCGGCTGCGAACAGGAATGCCAGTATGAACCGGCCCCAGACCATGTGCTCCGGCAGGACCAGCACCCCCTGATGAAACACCACCAGATCGCCGGTCCCCAGCCAGATCGATCCAAGTCCCAGGCTCATGAGCGCAAAAAATCCGATCAGCAAGATAGTGTAGAGAAACGTGGCGAATAGTTTGGCGATCACGATCCGGGTGCGGGACACCGGCCGGATAAGATAGATCCGGAACGTACCACTGGTGCCTTCGCCGGCGATCACATCCCCGGCCACCAGAGCGATGAGAAACGGAATATGCACCCACAGGAAGTTCATAATCAGGTAGGTGGCCAGAAACCCGTTCAGCACGGAGCCCACCACCATTAACCCTCCGGACAGACTCCGGGTCACATCTCGTTCGAAGGCCGGACCTGTTTTCGAAATACCCCAGAGTACCAATGGAATGAGGGCAGCGATCGCCAGAAATCCGATATAGGATCGCCATTTACTGAAAATCTTCACCAGCTCATTCTGAACAAGAGTTGCAAGCATCAGTATGTTATTCCGTTAATGAAAGGAAATAATCTTCCAGCGAGGATCGGGGAATGACTGCGGATACATCAACCCCTTTCTCCACCAACGCCCTGGTGATATCCGAAAGCTGGCCGGACCGGGCACGCACCTTGATGACCCCATTCACAACCTGGAGCCCATCGCCGAATCCTGCCTCATTAAGCACCTGTTCAGCACTGTCCACTGGCGCGGCTCTGATTTCGGTGGTGAAAAGATCGGTCTGATGTATTAACTCATCCAGTCTGCCGGCAGTAATAAGTTTCCCCCGGTTAATGATGGCCAGATTCGTGCAGACCTGCTCTACTTCATACAGTAGATGTGAGGATAAAAAAATAGTCATTCCACTTTGTGTCAACCCCCGGATGAGTTCTCGCACTTCCCGCATTCCCCGGGGATCCAGGCCCGAGGTCGGCTCATCCAGCACCAGGAGGTCCGGTCGGCTCAACAAGGCCTGAGCGATTCCCAGGCGTTGTTTCATTCCATGGGAATAGGATTTCACCCGGTCTTCGCCTCGATCTTCCAATCCCACCAGTTCCAGCACCTCGTCAATCCGGTGCCGGGGAACCTGCTCCAGGTTCGCCAGCATCCGGAGATTGGTGCGTGCCGACAGGTTTTCGTAGAAATCCGGATCCTCAATCAACGCCCCGACTCCTGGGAGGGCCTTGTTTCGCAATGCGATGACCGATTTACCAAAGATACGAACATCTCCCCCATCGGGACGAATCAGAGCCAGAATAAGCCGGATGGTGG
>DATFLS010000154.1:0-8058 GCA_035267465.1 bacterium | reverse complement strand
GCACGTCCGGTTCGACGAGGGGAAAGGCAGATGGAATGCATGGTATGCGGCTCGTGAGCCACAACGGGGAAACCCTGTAACCGAGGTAGGCCGAAACCTAACCATGTCATCTCCTTTCCTACTCTACTGGGCTGATGTTTGGCGGGATGTGGCTCTCTACATTTCCTTCCTCGCTTCATAATCCAATGTTCATTCCCTTATTCTCTTCGATATACTTCAGTATCTCCATCAGGTGCGGATGGTATGTTTGCCCATCGTGCATGAGCACCATATCACCGGGCTGCAGATATTGCTTTAACCTCTGTATGACTGATTTGACCGGCTCCCGGATATAGTCGCGTGAATCCAGGGACCAGAACACGTGGGTGAGGTCTAATTCAGAGATCCAGGGTTCCTGCCAGGGGGCAAGCCGGCCGTAGGGGACCCGACAGTATCGGACGGGTGCTCCGATAATGTCTTCTATGATGGTGCAGGATTTGCGCAAGTCGTTCTGGAATCGTTGCTTCGTGCGATGCCAGTAGTGGATGTGACGGAGGAAATGGGAGCCAACCAAGTGGCCTTCGTTGTGCAGGCGCCGGACCACCGATTTGTGTTCGGTTGCCTGTTGGGGTGAGAGGAAGAAATAGAATTGGGCTTTATGTATATCTGCCCAATCGAGGAGAGGGAGAGTCAGCGGTCCGGGACCGTCGTCGAAGGTGAGGGTGATGGATTCGGGATCGTCTGCGGTCCATTGACTGCGGGGATAGATCTTCCGCAGCCAGACCGGGGGACGGATAGGGGCTAATGCTTCCATGTGAATTGTCCCAGTAATCCTCGGAGTCCGGCGATCACCACAACGAAGGGCTGTCCGATGGCTACCGGCAGAAATCCGTTGCGCAGAGATGATTCTCTGACGATGGACATGACCAGCCGGGTCATGGTGGAGTCGACAGCGAGTTTCGCCAGCCAGATGGTGCCGAACAGACCAAGGGGCAGGAAGAGTATTCCGGCGATGAATCCCAGCATCGACAAGTAGATGAGCGGCAGGTAGATCCGGGTCCAGTTCTTCGGATAGACCGTTCCCTTGGAGGCCCACCGGGAGCGCTGGTTGATGACCTCGATGAGGGTGTCCGCCGGTCTGGTGTAAACGATACTGTCCGGATCAGTGATCGCCTTGATTCTCCATTCGGTTCTGGTGTCGATTTTCTGCATCAGGAGATCGTCGTCGCCGGAGGTGATGTGATCGACGCCGGTGAAGCCGTCTACGTCTTCATAGGCACTTTTCCGGTAGGCCAGGTTGGATCCCTGGCAGGTTAAAGGAGTGCCATTCGCAATCATGGCTGCTGAAATAATGCTCAAGCTGGCTGCATCCAGGGACTGGTAGACATGCAGTAACCGGGTGTTCGACTTGTAGACTGTGATACCGGCTACCATACCCGTCTCTTGTTTAAATGCTCCCACCATCCGTTCCAACCATTCTGTTCCCATTTCCACGTCACCATCCGTGGTGACGATAATTTCTCCCTCCGCATAGTCCATCCCTGATTTCACGGCATGCTTTTTCCCGGAAATCCCGTCCGGAACCTGATCGATCCGGATTGTCTCGATTCGCTCGTGCTTCTCCTGGTAATCCGTGATGATGTCGGAAGTCCGGTCAGTGGAGTGATCGTCCACCACAATGATTTCGAACCGGTCACCGGGATATCCCTGGGAGAGAAGACAGTCCAGAGTGTGGGCGATTGTGGTCTGCTCGTTTCGAACCGGGATAATAACGCTGACTAACGGCCATGTGTCTGGAAATGGAACGGGCTCCCCGGACTGTTTCTTCAGTCGCCGGATGCCCAGGAAGTAGTAGCAGGCGTTGAGGACGTAGAATCCGGTGAGGCCGATGATGATCCAGTGCATAACGCGACAATGTATGAGAAAACATGAGGAAAAGGAAAAGGGAAATTGGGTTGTGAGAATAGACAGGCCGATGATGATGGCACTGGGGTATTGCCCGGCGGGGAATGAGCCGGTCTGAAATCAGAATGACCGAAACGGTCGACTGGACAATGGGAACGTAAAGGCAATTGGAAGGTGGTGACTCACCCGGATGGCGCGGTGACCAGGGAGGATGTGGTGTAGAAAAGCACGATCAGGATTGGACCCTGAGAGAATGGTCTCACCTGCTCTGAGTGGTGGTATTCGGTTCTTTATCTGATTATATTTCAGTCAGATGCGTTCGTGCAGCCAGGAGTTCACGGTATGAAAAGAGTCGTCAATAAAGATCAAAACTTTCATGAGGCGGATCGCTGGGATGTGAAACAACAGAAGCGTATGACAGTGGAACAACGACAGGCGGCAGCGAAAGCGTTGAAAGAACGCGCCTTTGGTCCGAACCCTCCGGACATTCGAGAATCTGAACGAAAGAAATGAACCACACCTATTTCTCACAGGATGTGCAGGATTTCCTGGAGTGCCTGGCTAAACACGAAGTCGACTATGTTATTGTGGGCGGGGAAGTCGTCATATACCATGGTCATGCCCGTCTGACCGGGGATATCGATATTTTTTACCGGCTGGAAGAATCGAACGTCGAGATGCTGTTTGCAGCATTGACAGAGTTCTGGAGCGGAGATATACCCGAAATCGATACACCTGGACAACTATCGTACCAAGGAATGATCATTCAATTCGGATTACCACCAAATCGCATCGATTTACTGAATGATCTATCGGGTATTTCATTCGAGGAAGTGTGGAAGAATAAGGAAGCGGCAAATCGACCCAAAGATGCGGATGATTTGAAGTAACTGTAAAATGGAACGCCTTCCCACTGACGCAGCGAATATTCTCTACCGAAAACAAATAAAGTTTTCTCTGGCAGGAGCAAAGAGTGTGATCATTCGCGGTGAGGCAAATCCTGCGCCTTTGCATCCAATCCTATTTTTCATAATCCTCATGCTCCTGAGTGTGTCCTGGAGTATTGCCTCCGGGCAGGAGCAGGAGCCGTTCGAGACCATTGAGGCCGGAGTGTATTATACCGGCCAGACCAGCTCAACCGAGTTCGCCGAGTTCTGGGAGCCGGAGTTCGGAATGACCGGACTGCTGATGACGCCGTTCTATGCGGGAAAAATTTACTTGGGCGGACGATATACGGCCTTTCATCCCAGGGATGGCAGCCTGCCGGAGTTCACCGATATTTATCTGCATCTGGGATGGGGATATGCGTTTTCCCCGGGCGGAAAGCTGCGCTGGTTTACCAGTGTGAACGTGGGAAACGATGCATTCATCTTCGAGATGGGCAATCTGTACAGCAAGTACGAGAGCGAGCTGGGGGGCGGGGTGGTCTCCGAGGTGTCGGTCCCGATAATCAGTGGCATGCGGGGCTCCCTGCGGGCCGGATATCACCGGATCTTCACCGCCCGGCGGATCAATATGGTCCTGTTATCCTTGGGAGTATCGTATACCGGAGACACCCCCGGGTGGTTGGAGGGGTTTTTGCCATGAGACACCACATTGTGTTCCGGGTTTTGCTGCTCGTATTCTGTGCTGTATTGACAAACCGGACGCAAGCAGCATCCCCTGGAAAGCAGGTGATCACCGGGGAGGAAATCCGGCAGGCGGGGCTGACCCGACTGGGGGATGTGCTGCTGCTGGTGGACGACTGGAGCGTGAATTCCACCGACGGCTATGTCTGGCAAGTGAGTCCCAACGGGCTGTCATCCCTGGGACGGCAGTCCTGGAGCGTTTATATCAACGGACAGCAATACCGGCTGCGAACCATTGACCGGCAGCAGCTGAACTTCCTGCCGGTGACCCTGACGGAGATCGATTCGGTGGAGGTGTATAGTCTGCCGCGGCTGGTGCACGGGGAGTTTGTGACGTCCGGGATGATCCGCATTCACACCGGGACACCGAAGGAGGGGCTGGAGGGGAACGCGCACCTGATGATGGGGAATGAGACCGGCGACCCGGGACCGTATCGTTACACCCGGTTCGCCGCGCCGAATAAAGATCGTTTCGGCGACCGGGAGACGGTGAGCCTCCGGTACGGTACGAACCGCTGGTACGCCGGGGCGGCCCTGCAGAATGATATTGTACCGTTCGCGGATTTTTACCAGCACAAACGGGTGCGTCCGCTGATTAACGAACCGCCGGGGGTGCTGGAGCCGATTCCGTCTGTGCGTATCGGGACCCGAATGCCGTCCGAAGTTCACCAACTGCAGTTCAGTCAGACCGTGCCGGTAAAAGCCTTCCTCTATTTTCCATCCATGGGAAGAGAATTGCCGTATAAGCCCAGGTTCACTCACGCCGGTATATCGGGCCAGTTTGCCGGGTCCGGCCGGATGCCTCTCCGATATCAGTTCACTTATAGTAATAATGCACTGTTGTCGTATGAGAACAGCCTGGGATTTTTGTTCGACTGGGAAATGTGGACGTTGGAGGGGATGTTTGAGAAAGAGTACGTGCTCAACATGGTCAGCGGTTCGTTTGGAGCGGGATATGCCTATAACCAATTACTGACCAGGTTCGTGGTAGAGAACAATACCACTGACCTGAGCCGCGTATTCGGGAATGCGCGATACCGAGTTGGTGAGAGAATACAGCAGGAAGTGGGTGTTTCCGTGGAGACGGACGGACAGCAGGTATTCCCGAATGTGGCGATGTCTACGGTGTGGGATGCCGGAGAGTCGTACACTGTTAATGCACACCTCTCGTATAGTGCCTCACCGATATTCGAGGAGTATCCGCTGTGGTTCTGGGAGCAGCGAGGGTACGCATTGTTGTCCAGGTATGAAGTGCCTTATGAGCGGTCGGCTGACTCGTTCACTGATCCGGTGGAGGTTGTGACCGGTGAACTTCTCTGGGAGTATGACATGGGGTATGGTCTCCGGCTGGAGGGCGATTTGAAATACAGACGGTTTCAGGGACTGGTGTTCGAGCAAAGGGGATACCGGTTCCAGCCTGAATCCTGCACTTTTCCGGGTGTAATGCGGGTGCTCGACGGGCAGTCGGGGCGGTTGCTGGGAGGATCGGTGGCGTTGTTTCACCGGTTGTCAGAACGAATATGGTATCGAGTATTCTATGAGGGATGGAAGACTAAGACAGGTAGTCAGTTGTTTCGGGAGGCGCGGGATCGGATTCCGGATCACCGGGCCGGGTTCCGGATTACCTATGTGCCGGTCAGGAATTTCAGTATCTGGGGGATGGTGAAGTATCAATCAGCCACACACTGGGCGGATTTCGAGTTGGTGGATGGCAGTATCTGTGCTGGTCCTGCCGGAGCAGAAAAAACATTTCGCTCTGAGCTGCCGGGATTTGTGAGTCTGGATCTGCAGTTTAAGAAGTGGTTCTGGCGCCGCCGGATGACGGTTTCGCTGTTGCTCCGGAATCTCACCGATAAACCGTACCAGTATCATCCGGTTGGCAACGGCTACAATTTGAGTTTTTATCTGACAATGACTCTATTCCTGGGGAGGTTTTCGAATACGTGAGGTATGGAGAAAATATCAGAGATTTGTAGAGTGTGTGCCCAAGTTATCCTGTTAAGTTTGCCGGACTTACTCAGAGAGGTTCCGGAGGAACTTATCGATATCATTCACCGGAATGCGGGGCAGCATATATCCGTTGGAATGGCGGGCGCGGGCGATTTCTTCCCGTAAATTCAGGCTTTTCTGTCTGGCGACCCGGAACATGTTGGATTTATCGTAATATTCGGCAAGGTATTGCTGTTCTGTCTGTCCGGGAGTGGGAACCAGGAGAGCCGGTTTGCTGAGGGCCACCAGCTCCATCACGGTCGAGTAGCCGGACCGGCAAACGATCAGTCGGGACCGGTTCATCAGGTCTGTCATCCGCTCCCGGGAAACGTGGTTAAAAATTTCCAGGTCCGACCCGTTCTGAAGGTGGCTGGGTTCGTCGGGTTTCCCCAGGATCACTACTTTTCTTCCTTCGATGTCCTTGATCTGGCTGAGGATGGTCTCCTCGAACAGGGTCCTGGCGGATTCGGGACCGGAGATGGTCACCAGCACATCGATGTCTTCGGTGGTCTCCCTGGGGGGAATGCTGGAAAGGGCCCCGATGTAGACCAGGCCGTCGTGGTCGGCGATTTTGCCTGTGTGGGAGAGATCCTTGGAGAGATTGGGTGAGTCCTTGACGTCCACTACGAAAATTTTGTCATACTGATTGAAAAAATACCGGTTGTACCATTCGCTCATGGGTGACATCCACTGAAGCAACCTGGGCAGCGGGAACCGGAGTTGGTGCGTGATGAAGTAGGAGGGAACCTCTTTGGAATAGACGCCAAACCGGCTGTCGGAAATGAGGAAGTCAATGTTATGTTCCTCGACGTACCGTTCGGTCTTGCGGCGTTCCCGGAACAGTCGCCAGAGAATTACCGGGATCTGCAGTCCCAGATAGGGGATGAGTAAAAAGCCGAACTTGCTGTAATGGCTGCCGTAATCGGGGAAATCGATAAAAGAGTGGTCCGGGAATTCCTGTTTCAACAGCTCCAGGGACCGTCCGGTGGAGGCAATGATGACTTCATTCTGCCGGGATAACGCTTTGATCAGCGGGATGGACCTGGTGGCGTGACCTAACCCCCAGTTCAGGATGGCAAACAATATGCGTTTGTTCCGCGGCCCTTCCACCATACTCTGATCCTGTTGTTGATTTGCCTGCGTTCTCAATGTGTCCGTCTGAATACGTGCTGCGCGTGACCTCTTCCACACAATTTACACCTATTGATGGACAACATAATATATTTTCTATCTTATATCGACAAAAATTTGTTAAGTCTCCACATAATTTGTCAAGTATAAGGAGCGAGAAAGCGATTTACAAGCGTAATAGTGACGTAACGCACATCTATCGGGGTAAGTCCCTCGGCCGGAGAACTTTCACACGATGGGACACACCGGCAGGCCGGGAGAGTTTCACGGAATGCAGGATCCGATACCGTTTCCGGAGTTTCCGCCAGAGCCGGCAGGTACCGAGGGATTGCCACATGGAAATGATGTAGACGCCTTCTGAGGTAAGCCATTGATCATATTTTGCCAGAGATGAGAGGGGTTCGCGGAAATAGTAGAGGCTCTCGTTGAGGATGATCGCGTCGAACTTGCGGTCCGGCTGATAGGATGCGGCGTTTGCCTGCCGGAAGGTCGTGCGGTCGTCTTCCCTGGGACGGGCTGTCCGGATAGCGTTTGCTGAGAAGTCGATGCCACGGTATTCGGAATAGCCCGTGGTACGCAGCTGTTCCTGCAGGAGACCTTCACCGCAACCTATATCCAGGAGCGCGCCACCGGGGGCATAGTACCGGGCGTAGCCAACGATCACACTGTAATGCGGGAGTTGGTTTGCATCCCGGAGATACTCCCATTTCCCCTGGCCGTACTCTCGCTCCCATCGCCGGAGATCAGACTGGTAGTGAGTGAAGGGCTGGAGCTTGAGCAGGTAGTTGAATAAACGATTCGAAATTAGGGATTTAGTACTCACAGCTGACGACTACGTTTCAATGGTCTCTGAGAGGGATGGCCAGGAAAGAATCTCCGATGTGCTTAAATTCATTCAACTCAATCCATGTCATACTTCTTCATTAGACAGAATCCCGGAGATAGACCTTGGTCTCTCCTCAACGGTTCCCTTCTCGTTGGTATCAATAAAAATTATGAAATCTGCGACAGAATTCCGACTCTGTATTATTTATAATAACTAACGATTTGCAAATAGCCCTGATGGTGAATACATTTACTCCGAGTCGAATGGGCCCGTAGCTCAGTGGTGAGAGCGACGGACTCATAATCCGTTGGTCGCAGGTTCGAATCCTGCCGGGCCCACTCGAAAATAAGCCCCAAAGCCACACGAAAACAAGGTTCGGCGTTTTTCGTATTTGTGCGTGTTCCGGTCAGATTCAGTAATTTTTACTGACAGAACTGGGTTTCTTTTCGGGCCGAATACCGGCGCAAACTACTGACGGATGTATGCACCAGCTGCGTATTCAATCGGTTCCCCGATGGCACTCCGTTCCTTTGGGTTTATTCAGTGCATTAAGTTATTACAATTATTTAATGATCACCTTGCAGGTTCTTTTTAAATTTA
>DATFLS010000153.1:0-2798 GCA_035267465.1 bacterium | reverse complement strand
TCATTTCTTCGGCATATCCGGACATATATAATATGTGCATATCCGGGGCCTTTTCTGTGATCTTCATCGCGATTTCCGGACCGGACATGTGCGGCAAAATCACATCCGTGATGACCAACCCGATGTCATTCTGATATTGATGGTGAATGTCCAGTGCTTCTTCGCCCCCTCTCGCATCAAGTACCCGATATCCGTATTCCCGCAAGATAGTACAAATGACATCCCGGACTTCGTCGGCATCTTCAATTACCAGAATGGTCGAATTCCCGGCGTCCGCATTGATATCAGGCAGATCTTCGGATCCGAGATCCTTCGCTTCGCCCACCATGGGAAAATAGAGAGAGAACGTCGTGCCTTCGCCCGGAGTGCTGTCGACTTCAACGTGCCCTCCGCTCTGTTTGGCGATTCCATAGACGGTGGAGAGCCCCAGACCGGTGCCATTCCGCTTTTCTTTGGTGGTGAAGAACGGCTCGAAGATGTGGGATTGAATGTCCTCGGGGATGCCTGTTCCGGTATCGCTGACATCAATTTGCACATAGGCGCCCGGGTCGAGAAGACTGAGGCCCTCACCGGATGAGTGGCTGATTTCCCGCTGGTTGGATTGGATGACTAGCTGTCCGCCCGACGGCATGGCATCTCTGGCATTCACCGCCAGATTCATGATCGCCTGTTCCAGCTGCCCGGGGTCCACGTGGATGAGCAGCTGGGTGTCGGCTAACCTGGTCTTGATGGGGATGTTCTCACCGATAACGCGATCCAGCAGCATCCAGAGTTCGGTAATTAACTCATTGCAGTCAATGGTCTCCGCGCGCTTCTTTTGCTTGCGGCTGAAAGTCAGCAGTTGCCGGGTCAGCACTGCCGCTTTCTCGCCGGCTTTATTCACCAGGTCCAGATCTTTATGGGCCGGATGTCCTTCGTCAATCACCGTCAGAGCCTTTGCGCTGTGACCCTGAATGACCACCAGGAGATTGTTGAAATCGTGGGCGATGCCGCCTGCCAGTCGGCCCACGGCCTCCATTTTCTGCGACTGCTGCAGTTGTTCTTCCAACTCCTGGCGTTTGGAGATGTCTCTCATTGCGAGTAAAATACCATTGAACGTGTCATCCATAAAACGCGGAGCGGCCCCGACCTCGACGGGAAGGGACTGGCCTGTCCTGGTTCGAATCTCTGTTTTAAAAATATGGGGCGAGGAATTCTCCGGGGATGGTTCCCGGGATGGCAGGGTTAATTCATACATGGCTCCGCTGGGAAAGAATTCTGAAATATCCCTTCCCTCCAGGGAGTGTTGGTCTTCTCCGAACATGCGGGCTCCGGTCTGATTCACGTACTGAATAATTCCTTCCAGGTCATAAATACAGATACCGTCGGGAATGGTTTCCGCCAGTAACCGATAGCGTTGCTCACTTTCCTGCAGCTCTGCTTCGGCGTTCTTCCGCTCGGTAATGTCCTCGATGAAGCCGGCTATGACCATATCATTGTCAACGAACCGTTTCTGCACCCGGGCATGAATGGCTAACCAGATGCGTTGTCCATCTTTGCGATACGCCTGAAATTCAAAATTTTCTAATTGTCCTTCCGTCCGGAGGATCCGGAGGTATTCCTGCCGGCGCTCGGGCCGGACGTAGACCTGAGTTGCCAGATCGGTAATGGATTGCACCACTTCTTCGGTGGAATCATATCCCAGGATCTCAGCCATGGTCCGGTTCACATCGAGCAGGTTGCCGGAAGCCGTCGTCTGGAAAATTCCGATGGGAGCTTCTTCGTATAATTCGCGGTATTTTTGTTCGCTCTGCTGTACCTGGAGTTCGGCCAGTTTATGATCGGTGATATCAATAAAGGATCCCATAAATCCGATCGGTGTCCCGGCATCATCATAGATCAGGGAGATCGCCAGCTGGGCGACAAAGGAACTTCCATCCCGCTTCATCGCCTCCAGTTCCCCCCGCCAGTGGCCTTCATCCATCACAAACTGCTTGATCCGGTCTACCCGTTCTATATCATTCCAGAATTCTGCCACCCTGCGTCCGAGGACCATGTTTGCATCCTCATAGCCCCAGAGATCCAGACAGGCTTTATTTACATAAGTGATCCGACTGTGTAAATCCGCCAGGGCAATAGCCTTAATCGATGATTCCAGCGCCTGCTGTTTGGACCGTTCGTCCGCCAGGGCAGCCGAGGCCAATCCGTTGTCAATATTCATATGATCCATCCTCCGATCCACAATTCACCAACTCATGAGCGATGCGATATCCGGTAAACCTGTCCATTCTTTGCTATTATTGCAGATTGACACTTTCCCAAAACTATGGTAATTCTGAACACACGCCTGAAAGAGGGATGGGATGACCTGCCGGTCACCGGCAGAGCGTTAACGTCCAGAGCATTCCAGGCTATGGCTATAGGGTATTCCACCATTGATGGCTCCTGTACCGTGCTTCCAGCGTGTTTAGTCCGATGGACGGCTCCCGGTGATTGCCTGGTACCCGATGCTCCCGATTCTTCACCTCGGTAAGCCTTTGGTCCGCTCTGATGAACAACCCACTCACACCCGCCACTGCCGATATTGATTTCCTTGCACTATCACCTATACTATCGACACAAAAAGTGCATTCTGTACCTGCAATTCCTTATTCAGCAGAATATTCAGACGATGTCATGCCGAATCCCCGTTTTGTGGGGGTGAAATGTCTCTACCAGGGAAATACGGGTTCGGCTCCGTGACTCCCCGGGACGACGCACCCGCCGGTGCGCCTCCGCATACGTCCCGCACCCACTGGAGCGCAATCCTACCGAAGGAG
>DATFLS010000152.1:0-4274 GCA_035267465.1 bacterium | reverse complement strand
GCACGTCCGGTTCGACGAGGGGAAAGGCAGATGGAATGTATGGTATGCAGCTAGTGAGCCACAACGGGGAAACCCTGTAACCGAGGTAGGCCGAAACCTAACCATGTCATCTCCTTTCCTACTCTACTGTGCGATTCTTTCACCCTAGAACTGAATCGATTTGCAGAGATCCGGTTCCCTGCGTATGTTTGCATCCTACAATGAAGGGGTTTCCTATGCAGACTCGACACGAGGTGATTTTTTCAAATTCCCAGCATCTGGACACCATTGAAGACGCCAGCATCCCGTTGATACTCACCTCGCCGCCGTATCCCATGATACGTATGTGGGATGAGGTGTTCGGTACACTCAACCCGGTGATCACGGAAGCCTTGCGGGCTGAAGATGGCAGGAGGGCAAGGAATCCTCCCATTGGAATCGAGGACTCCAGGTGCCGTGTATCAGCCAGCAGGAGACCGCCATCAAACTGTATGAACTCCGGAGCATCCGGCAGCGGGAACCCACCACCTATGAGGTGACCTACCAGCCATTGAACAGTGCGTAAATTCTTTCAGCAATCCCGAAAGATCAGAGCCCCATGACGCCGCCGGCTTGTTCGTGATGTAACGGAGTACCCTCCTCGTAAACCCGGCGGTGAGGCGGGGAGTCCATCTGATCCGGAAACCGGCGATACAGGCTTTCGGCAAACAGATAATCCAGATGTTCGTTCGATTCCGGCGCCCACCCCATTACCCGCTCCCAGATCTCGGCGTTTTCCATACAGAAATATATGAACAGATCTTCTCCGCCATACTCCCGAATCCACTGATACACCTTCTGATAGAGCCGTAACCGCAGCGGTTTGACGTACCGCATTTTCCCGTCATTCCCCTTGATGAGCTCCTGATAGACAATCTTGGTCTTTGGAAATTTCGCAGTGATTTTGGCCTTCATTTCGGGCGGAAAACGCAGACTCCCCATGCTGATCCAGGTGACCCGGTCCGGATTCACCACCTCAAACAGGCGGCGAATCAAGTTTTGATAGCCGTGCTTCCAGTCCTGATAGTACAGGATAGGATCAAAATGGAGCCCAAGCTTACAACCCCGTTCCTGGACTGCCGCCATGGCTTCCAGCCGTTCGGCAAGGTTTGCCGCCTTAAATTCTTCTCCGGCGACCACCTCGGGCGGATTCACCGACCAGGAGCAGACCACTTTGCCCTGATGATCCATATCCAGGAGATTCCCGACGGTGTTAGATTTGGTTTTCAATTCCAGCAGTACATTGGGCAGCTCCGTGAAAATCGGAATGATCTCCCGGGAAAATTGGCTGTAGTCGTCAAACGCCAGCGAATCGGTGAGCTCCCCGGTGCCGATCCGGAAGAACCGTTCCGGTTGACTCTGCACTTTCTCGTGGATTTCCCGGGCCAGATTCTCGGTATCGGCGTATACTGTGGTCACCGGGTTGTTCTGGTAGAACTGCAAAATGCAGTAAGTGCAATCAATGGGACACCCCGAGGTCTGATTGATGACGTGGTAATTACAACAGCGGTAAGTGCGGGCCGTGCCGGGACATTGTTTCACCACATGCCCCTTCTTCCTGGTCAGGAAGATTGTCCGCTTCCCGTTGGACGCGGTTTCACCCAACAATTTGGCCTTCTCCGTCTCCGGATCCTCGATGTATTCCACCTCCGCTTCGGGAAGCGCCTTCAGATAATTTTGAACAATGGTCGAATCTTTGACTGCCGTATCTATAAGCAGCGAATTCACGGACACCCGTTTCATCGTTTCTATCCTGTCTGTTATTTTCTTATGGAGTCAAGTATCAGCTATTCATGATCATATCATAAATATGTCAGAAAAATACAGTATAAAATTCCAACTGCAAATACCAGTGATAAGTTTCGATTCATTCTGTGATTTAATACCCGGAATACAGGGATAGGATGGCAGTTCACATGCAATCCCGAGCACCGGCTCGGGCCTTTGGCTTCAGGGTTGGGGGCGCCAGAGGGGCTTGCAGTCAAAGATGACTGCCATACCTCTCCGTGAGCATTTCCCAGCAAGAAGATAAACCAGAAGAGGACCTTATATTAGATATCTCAGAGCTTGACTTCACCCTCCCGAGTGCCGATAATGGACTAAAGAGAGGATAATAATGGCTGAGGAAGATACAGCTGATAAAGCTCTGCAGGAAGCCCATAATGTTCTGGAGTCCAAGATCGGGGATGATGGAATTGTGGCCATGCAGACGTATATACGTCAATCCGAAGATAGGCAAACAGAGGCATTACAGCGGCTGGAAAGCAAGCTGGAAGGCAATATGCAACGGCTGGAAAGCAAGCTGGAAGGTAATATGCAGCAGATGGAAAGCAGGCTGGATGGTAATATGCAGCGGCTGGAAGGCAGGCTGGATGGTAATATGCAGACACTGGAAGGCAGGCTGGATGGTAATATGCAGACACTGGAAGGCAATATGCAACGGCTGGAAGGCAATATGCAACTGCTAACAAAGAAGATTGATCGCAACCTCCGCTGGACTCTTATGTTCGTCGTCGCCTGGACCGGTGTCATCTTCGCCGCATTGAAGCTTGTCGGGTAGATCTTAGAATTTCCGGATTACCATTGGACATCGACTCATCGGCCCCGGAGCAATCCGGGGCGTTTCAGTATAGAGTTCTATATATCAAACGTCGCAGGTATCCGAACGATGATTGTCTTGGGAATCCTTGTCGGACCAGTTGTGACGTCGGGACCAGGTTTCCTCCAACCTGGTCTTTTGTTAACCTGCGGCTAACAGACTTTTCTCTACTGCGTTACTTAAATTTTCTCAAAGATTTTCCGGAATAAGGTTAAATTCTCTTCATCTGACAGCAAACGAGATGTCTCTTTAATATTCTCCACTTGCTCCCAGTGGAATGTGACATTCACCCCCCGGGTTTCCAGCCGCTTATCCCACCGGATATTCGCCTGCGACCCCAACTCGAGGGAATCCGCCAGTTGCTGAATTTTCCGGTGCGTCTCCGCAAGCACCGGATACCGGTAGGCATGTAATTGCTGCCGGATTTCCCCTAACGCCAGATGCGGCCGCGGAGTCCGTTCGAGAATCTCAGGAACCTGTAATTCCTGGTAAATCTGCCCAACGGGCCGTTCTTCCCGTCGACCGATTTCGTAGAGATTGGTCATCAACTCCTCCAGCAGATTAATGCCGGGGGAAAACGTCTCCAGCAGATCCAGAGTGATGTCCAGGCCTTCGGAATCCAGCTGCTGAAATACCATTGTCCGGCTGATGGCAATGTCCTTCTCCACAAAGAATTCGATGAGCGGTTCGGGAAGCCTGCGAAAACCGGTGTACTGGTCGTACACATTTTTATGCGAGTGCAGGCCAATCAGTGGCAGAATGTCCTGAATCACTTCTGTAGTGGTGGCCCCGAGCTCATGCGCACGGTGAATTGCCTGCGACTGTTCATAGAGATTGAACGGGGCCTGTATCCGGTTATCGATGAGTGAGCTCCGCAAATTCTGAATTTCGGACTGACTGGAGATAATGCCCGGCAGATTTTGAATGTGCTGCTCACGGGCACAGGCGAACCGGCGGAAACCATGGATAATCCGGAATCCGGACCCTGTTTGCTCCAGCAGGAGCGGCGTATGAATTCCATGCTCACGGATCGACCGCAGCAGAATATCGCGCTCATAGTTCCAGAAGTGATAGTGATAGGTGGTATCACCAGGTAAAATATCGTCGATTGGAACGCCCTGTATAGCATGCATGACATGTACAGTCTACTCTATCCCCCGGTCATGATCAAGATGTTATCAGAGAAGTGGAAATCTCCGGAACAAGGTCCTCGTCCGATCTACTTTTCGTATGATATTTTATTTGAAGAAACTTGAGAATAATAAAATAAAATATTGTGTTTCGGCGGTTTTCTCTCTACGTTAGGGAAGTATTGTTTCAACTAGGCGCAAAATATTCAAATAACGAGTACCAGCGCAGGTGAATGAGCCCGGGTGTAAGTTGAACGATGGAGACAGCCGCACAGAGCCAGTCGCGGGAGAGTAAGGACGGAAAGCCGCGCCCGATCGCGGGGGGGATCCGGCTGGAGTACAGGGATGATCTGGTGCAGGCCCTGGCCGGGGCTGCCCATGCACTCGGGCAGGTCCGGGGAGCGGCTCACCATGTCACGCATCTGGCCGGGGTGAGTCGAATGTTTGCGCTCTGGAACGGGATCTGGACGCTGGAGAACGGAGGGATATACCAGTCTCCTCTGGAGATTCTGGAAAGCCCTCTGGTG
>DATFLS010000151.1:0-6253 GCA_035267465.1 bacterium | reverse complement strand
CCCAGCAACAGCATGACAGAATCAAGGATGCGTATAATCTTCTGGGACAATGCCGGATTCATTACATGCGGTGTCGACTCTACACCGGATTACATGGAATGCCGTTCATGGACGGGATCTCTGGACATGAGATCGTGCACGGCTTTTATCGGTTCTTTCTCGTGGAACAATACATGATAGACTTGTTCGGTTATCGGCATCTCCACCCCTTTCTTCTCAGCCATCTCATAGACCGACTCTGTTGTCCGAACACCCTCCGCAACCATCTTCATCTGACTGAGGATTTCGGAGAGTTTTTTACCCTGGCCGAGCTGCTGGCCCACATATCGGTTGCGGCTGTGTTGACTGAGACATGTGACAATGAGATCGCCGATGCCCGAAAGCCCGGAAAAGGTGACTTCTCTGGCCCCGAAGGCCAGCCCGAACCGGATGATTTCGGCAATGCCGCGGGTCATTAACGCGGCTTTGGGGTTATCTCCGAACGCCAGACCATCCAGAATTCCGGCGGCAATTGCTATGATATTTTTCACCGAACCGCCCAGTTCGGCTCCGATAATATCCGTCGTTGTGTACACTCTGAACGTGGTATCATTAAGTAAGTGCTGAACGGCTTCCGCGGTTTCCAGCGATTCGGAGGCGGCAACCACGGCCGTTGGAATATCCTGACTCACCTCTTCGGCATGACTGGGGCCGGTGAGGGTCGCAACCTGGGCGGAGGATATACTCTTCAGTTCATCCAGAATCACCTGGCTCATGCGCAAAAACGTTTCATTCTCGATTCCTTTTGCCACGTTCACCAGATATTCCGGCTGCAGCGCGTGTGTATTCATCTGCCGCACCACCGATCGAACGCCATGCGACGGCACGGCCATAATCATAATCGGGATATCTTTGAAATCAGTGAACGATTGAGAAAACTGTACTTGTTCGGGCAGGGTGATTCCCGGCAGATAATCCTTGCTGCTGCGGTTCTCGAGCAGTTCCTGGTATTCTGTCTGTTCGTAAACCCATAACATCACTGACTTCCCCTGATGCCCTAATTTGCGGGCCAGCGCCAGTCCCCAGCTCCCGGCTCCGATGACTGCAACACGCATTGGCTCTTTTATATCCCTTCCTGCATTTATCTGACTGATTTTCCACTTCCGGAATCCGCTGCGATCTCTCCAATGATAGTCGGATTCGATTGGTAGCGGTCAAAATGAGCCAGCATGGTTTCCGATTCGGAGGCAGGCACGAGGATCACCAGTCCAATCCCGAGATTGAAGGTACGGCGCATTTCGGTATCCGGAATTTCCCCGGTCTCCTGGATTAACGTGAAAATTGCCGGGACGTCCCAGGAATTCCAATCCACCCGCAATTGGAGTCCGTCCGGTATTATTCGGGCTGTATTTCCCAGTAGTCCGCCGCCCGTAATGTGTGAGATTCCCTTCAGCCGGGGATCCCCAATCAGAGGTTTTACTTCTTGCAGATACGATTTATGAATCGACAACAGTTCCCGACCGACCGTATCGGGCAATATGTCCACCTGATCGTTGACATCATATTGTTCGAGCAGGACCTTCCTGGCCAGGGTGAATCCGTTGGTATGCAGCCCGGTGGATGCCAGTCCGATTGCCACGTCACCCTCCGCAATCCGCTCACCGTTGATGATGTGTTTTCGTTCCACCGCGCCTACGACTGTGCCTGCGATGTCATATTCTCCGGGGTGATAAAAATCGACCATCTCCGCCAGTTCTCCACCGATGAGCGCACAGCCGTTTTCTCTGCAGGCACTGGAAAGCCCCTTCACCACATCTGCGACGATATCTTCTTCCATTTTCCCCAACCCGATATAGTCAAGAAAAAACAGCGGGATCGCGCCGCTGGTGAGGATATCGTTGACACAATGATTTACCAGATCCTGCCCGATGGTATCGTGAATACCGGTCCGGAAGGCCAGCTTCAGCTTGGTACCGACCCCATCCGTGGAGGAAACCAGGACCGGCTCATCGTATTCATCTTTGGGAAATGAGAAAAATCCCCCGAATTGTCCTACATCACTCAGTACATTCGGGGTATAGGTGGAACGCACGGCGGCTTTGATGCGACCCACCGCTTGTTCGCCTGCGTCGATATCAACCCCGGCTTCCTTATACGTCTTCACCATACCGATTCACCCGGCTCTCCAGCTATGCTTCCTGTATTGTGATAAATATCAACATATAATAGAGAATTTTTATTGAGTTTTGTAGCGATATTCCGACTTTTCATGGACGAAACTAAATGCAAACATACATGGCTGCTCACCTGATTTCACCTGATGTATTGGTTGATGACTTCATACTGTTGCCACTGGAATGCGTCTGTCAGCCGGGATCTCTGGAAAAACCCCCGGTTCTGGATATGGATAAAAGTATATACGTTTTCGATCTGTCAGTGCATACCATCCACCAGGACGCAGCAGCCATTCGGTGATCACCCCGAGGTTCGCTCAGGATTCCTGATACATCGATTCGATTAGATCCTGGTATTCCTCTTCCACCACCCGGCGCTTAATTTTCAGGGACGGCGTCAGGTCACCATTGCCTATGGTGAACTCTTTCGGAAGCAGGCGAAATTGTCTCACCTGTTCATATCTGGCAAAATCCTGAGTACGCTCCTCGATCTCTTGTCGGATAAGTTCATTCACTTCGGAGAGCTGAATGAGTTCCTCCTGCGATCCATAATAGAGACCGTTCTTATTGGCCCATCCTTTCAGGTTTTCAAAATTGGGAACGATCAGGGCACTGATGAAATTCCTTTTGTCTCCCGTGAGCATGATTTGTTCAATGTAAGGGCTATTCCCAAGGACCCCTTCGATGGGCTGAGGCGCGACGTTTTTGCCTCCGGAGGTGACGATCAGGTTCTTCTTACGATCGGTTACACTCAGATAATTGTCCTCATCCAGCATACCGATATCCCCGGTATGGAACCATCCGTCTTCGTCTATAGCCTCATCGGTGGCCTCTTCCTGCTTATAATAGCCCTGCATGATGTGTGGCCCCCGGGTCAAGATTTCGCCGTCATCGGCGATGGCGACTTCTACGTTGAAGATTGGCGGCCCCACTGTTCCTATCTTATAGTTGTCCAGCGGATTGACAGCGATAACCGGCGAAGTTTCAGTCAAACCATACCCTTCCAGAATGGTGATACCGGCTCGTTCGAAAAAGCGTGCAATTTCCGCCGAGAGGGGCGCGCCGCCGGAAACAAAAAACCGCAATGCGCCTCCCACTCGCTCATGCAATTTCGCAAACACCAGCCGGCGTGCGAGTGCGTACCGGACCTTGGTCAGCGAAGAGATAGTCTCCTGGTTCTTCTGAGCAACATATTTCGCTCCTACCTTGAACGCCCAACGAAAGATCCGTTTACGTAATGCCGAACTTTGCTCCACGATCTCATTCACCCGCATATACATCTTTTCATACAACCGCGGAACACTGGTCATAACCGTGGGGCGTACTTCCACCATGTTCTCGGGGACGGTTTCCATACTTTCTGCGTAATAGATAGCACAGCCAGCTGTGAACGGCAGGAAATGCCCCGCCATCCTTTCAAAACTATGACTCAACGGGAGGAAAGACAGAAATCGATCTCCCGGGCCAACCTTGATTCGCTCCAGCCCGCCCTCCACGTTCGACACCATATTGCCATGGGTGAGCATCACACCCTTCGGTTCCCCGGTGGTCCCCGAAGTATAAATAATGGTTACCAGATCATCGGGGGTGAGATCTTTCCAGTGATCTTCAATCCGGAAACCGCCTTGCTCCTCCAATTCCCTTCCCTGGTGTATGAGCTTCTCCCACGAAATAATGTAGTCTTGCTCATATTCTTCCCCTTCGTTCATAACCACGATAGATGTGAGCATCTCCAGATCATCATAGATTTCGAGGAGCTTGTCGACCTGCGTCCGGTTCTCTGCAAAGACGGCCTTCACATCCCCGTCCTGCAGAATATACTTGATCTGCTTTGGTATGAGGGTGGGATACACCGGAACCGTGACCGCAGACAGGGAGAGGATAGCATAGTCTGCAATGGCCCACCTGGGGTTGTTATCGGACAAGATCGACACCTTATCTTTCGCTGCGATATTGAGTGCGGCGAGACCCCGGGCAGTTTCTCGTACCTGTGCGGCCACCTCGCCATAGGAGTAGGTCGTCCATCCCTCTGCTGATTTAAAATTCAGACAGGGCTGTTTACCATATTTCTCCACATTATGCCAGAACATTTCGGAAATCGTTGAGAAGGTCATGTATTACTCCTTATATATAATTGAGATGAGTTGATCAAATGCTCCTTTGAGTTTCTTTTCGTGCTTACTATATTATTCGTGCAATGCCGAGGTGGTGAAATTGGCAGACGCGCCGGACTCAAAATCCGGTGGGGTTTACGCCCCGTGCGGGTTCGACTCCCGCCCTCGGCACTGTTCTTTTTTTGTTCCATTCTTTTCATTCCAACGATGCATCTGCTCCGCTGCCTGCCGATGATACCCTGAGCCTTTCTCGTCAGCCATTTCTTCGGTTAGCCGGATATGCTGTCTCTGTGTTTCGCGTCAGCACCTCATATAAATCACCACGAACGATGCTTTTACAGCAAGCATCCCTGTGCAATAAGTTTCTTCTCGTATATAAGTGTTACCGGAGAGCAATCCAAATAAATTCAAACAACATTAAGAAATTTTTTCTGGGGTTCCAAATTAATTTTCATGAACATCATATTCCCCCAATCAACCCCGCACATTCAAACAGTGTACTTCCTGAGGTAAGGAATACTCTCCGGTGAGTAGTTTTTATTTTGAAAGAATTGTAAAAAATCATTAAACTCACGTAGTCAGGAGTAACAACCTGGTAAAGCAGTAGCATTTCGCTGTAGTGTGACTGGGAGTAAGATAACTTATTCTTCTACTCGTTGAGTTCAAAGACTGATAAGGAGGAACGGTATGGCAGAACAAGAGACCAAACTGACCAGACGTGAGTTCCTTTCGAGGAGCTCGCGTGCGGCTGCCGGCGTAGTCGCCGGAGGAGCACTGGCTACCTCATTTGCTCATGGTTCCCAAGTACTCGGAGCCAATGATCAGATCAATGTAGCGGTCATCGGGATCAATGGCCGCGGGATGAGCCATGCCCGGGCGTTTGCCGAGAAGGAAAACGTTCGGGTAAAAACCCTGGTTGATATCGATGAGCGGCTGTTCCCGGATAAGGTCAAACAGGTTCAGGAGCGACAGGGATCCGCCCCGGGCACGGAAGTGGATATGCGCCGCACCTTCGAGGATCCCGATATCGACGCGGTATCCATCGCCACCCCGAATCACTGGCATTCGCTGGCCACGATCTGGGCCTGTCAGGCGGGCAAAGACGTGTATGTGGAGAAACCGGGCTCCCACAACGTGTGGGAAGGCCGGCAGATGGTGGAGGCCGCACGGAAGTACAACCGGGTGGTCCAGCACGGCACCCAGATTCGAAGCAGTGCGGGTATTCAGGAGGCCATCCAGCATATTCGCGACGGACTCCTGGGAGAAGTGTATATGGCGCGTGGTTTGTGTTTCCGCTGGCGCGGTTCCATTGGAAAGGAACCGATTCAGGCGCCTCCGCCGGAAGTCCATTATGATCTCTGGCTGGGACCGGCCAAGTATGAACCGTACAGCGAAAACCGGGTGCACTACAACTGGCACTGGCAGTGGGAATACGGTAATGGCGACATCGGGAACCAGGGCGTCCATCAGATGGATATCGCCAGATGGGGCCTGGGCGTCGAACACCCAAGCCGGCTAACCTCCATGGGCGGCATGTTCCTCTGGAATGATGATAAAGAGGTGCCCAATGTGATCAATTCTTCCTTCTATTACCCGGATGCCGGTGAGCAGGGAAAGATGTTGGTGTTCGATACCCGTCCCTGGATGACCAACGACGAGAAAGGCGCCAAGGTCGGCGTGATTTTCTACGGGTCCGAAGGGTATATGGTGATTGATAGCTACAGTCACTATAAAACCTACCTCGGTGAAGACGAAGAACCCGGCCCGGAGAATGAAGCCGGCGGTGATCACTACGAGAACTTCCTGCAGGCCATGCGGGCACGGGATCCGAACATGCTGACCGCCGAAATCTACGAGGGGCATCTCTCCTCGTCCCTGTGTCATCTGGGATTGATAGCCACGCGGTTGAATAAGAACCTGGAATTTAATCCTGATACTGAGCGGTTCATTGGCAATGAAGATGCCAATGCGATGTTGAAACGGGAC
>DATFLS010000150.1:0-5844 GCA_035267465.1 bacterium | reverse complement strand
GGCCCGGCCCAGGCGCTCTGGCCTCCGGTATTGGCGGCCCGCACCCGCCAGTAGTAAGTCTGATCCCGGCTCAGGTTCGACAAAGTCGCGGAGAGATCGGTGAGTGCAGCGTTGTCAAAAATTGGATCGGCGAAGCCCGCATCCGTGGCCACCTGGAGGTGATAGGATGCTGCCCGCTCGGCGGCCTGCCAGGAAAGCGCACAGGTCGTTGGCTGATCACTCGCTCCATCGACCGGAGCCGTCAGATTTGGTGTGGTGGGGGCGGGAGGAATGGTAGTGAATGTTCGGGTCGACGACCAGTCACTGATACCACCCGAACTCTCCGCCCGGACCCTCCAGTAGTAATCGCGATCCCGCTCCAGGTTAGTCACTGCATATGAAGAAGTTTGGAGTACAGGTTGGTCGGCAACCAAATTAGAAAATCCCGGATCATAGGCCAGCTGGAGGTGATAGGTGGCCTGATCAATTGATTGCCAGATCAGGGTCAGATCAGTGGGCTGATCTGTGGCTCCATTTACGGGTGCCGACAGTACCGGGGTACCTGGTGTTGGGGGAACTGTTGTAAACGTCCAGAGGGGAGACCAGGTGCTGAATCCACCGGGATTCTTCGCCCGGACCCGCCAGTAATATGCCGTATTGTATGTGAGAATCGCCGGAGTTTTTGTTGAATCAGTGAGGTCTGCTTGATCAATTATTATAGAAGTAACGTTCTTATCTAATGCGACCTGAAGTTGATATGTATCGGCATTTTCTGACAAATGCCATACCAGCGGGGTCATAAGCGGTTGGTTCTCTGCCCCGTTAAGTGGAGCGACCAGTCCCGGCGCGGACGAGACTGGAGGAATCGTTGTGAACCGCCAGGACGCCGACCAGGCGCTGGTCCCGCCGGGGTTCTGCGACCGGATCCGCCAGTAATAGGTGCGATCTCGTTCCAGATTCGTTACTTCGAAAGACGTCTGAGAACTGAGTGATTCTTCGTCTACGATGGCAGTAAATTCGGAATTTGTGGCGACTTGAAGCTGGTATGCCGTGGCCTGGGGGACATCCTGCCAGGTCAGGGTCAGTGAGGTTGGCTGATTGGTTGCCTCGTCGGCGGGGGCTGCAAGAGCCGGTACATCAGGTGCTGCGGGGACCGTACTGAAATGCCATACGGTGGACCAGGGACTAACCCCGCCCGAATTTTCAGCGCGCACCCGCCAGTAATAAGTAGACTCATAGGCGAGATTATTAATTTGATACGTTGTGCCCTCGATCCCGGTTATACTGTGGACAGGATCACTAAAACCCGGTTCGCTGGCCAGTTCAAGTTGATACGACTCCACCCCTTCAACCGCCTCCCATGATAAGGCAACACTCACGGGCTGGTTGGTAGACTCAGCTGCCGGAGAAATCAGCCGTGGAGCCTCGGGCGCGTCCGGGACGGTGGAAAAATGAGCAACGGACCAGGAGCTCGCACCACCGGGATTGGCCGCCCGGACTCGCCAGTAATAGGTCGTGGAGTGACTGAGATTGTCCAGTTTGTAGAACGTGGAATCCAGATCTGTGGTGTCTGCAATAAGTCTGGAGAAAAGGGAATCCGTGGCTACCTGGAGATCATATGATTCAGCCCGTTCAGAAGGTTTCCAGGTAAGGTCAACGGTGGTTGCTACCTCTGTAGCAGCAGGTGGGGGGAACAACAGTTGTGCAACGGCGGGTGGTTCGACGATCGTGACAAACTGCCAGGTTGCTGATCTCACCACCTTGAATTCCGGAGATATGGGAGTGACCTGCCAAAAGTACGTGGAGCTGTAGTTGAGTCCGGCAATGTTATGAACCGTATCTGATACCACACTATCCTGGACGATTGAGGAAAAATTCTGTTGCCCGGATAATTCAAACCGATAATTTTTTATTTGTGACGATTTTTTCCAGTGAAAGGTCAGTGATATCGGCTGATCCTTGGCGCTATCCGGTGGTGAAATTAACGAGCCTACTACTTCAATCTCTTCACCGGGATTATCTTTAATTTCCAACGGATTTCTGAAATCACAAGAATTGACAACCGTCAGTAACAGAGAGAGAAGAATCGGTAAAATGGTGTTTTTCATACTATATGATTATAAAATCGGTAAATATTTAAATTATTAAAATATACAATGTAAATTAAACATATATAAAGGTAATTGCTATTTTCAGTTTTGTATTTACAGTGCCACCTGCACATTGTTTATAACATCACGGTGTATGGAGCAATTGTATATTACTCCATCTGTAACTCGTTTTTCACGGTTTGAAGTAACAGGTCACGCTCACCCGCCGGTTGGTCCGCACGGAATCCACCCCCGAGTTCCCAGACTATCAAACCTCCCAGGGATGTTTCCCGTACGTAGGTAAATTTTGCTTCGATGCTGTGTTGATTGTCGTAGGAAACGAATTGCTTTGGATTCTCATTACTTATACTCAGGTATGCTGCCTGAGCCGCTGAGTCCCATCGGGTGTATTCCGGCTGGAAAAATGTTGCCATAATATCGTGGTACGGGATATTATCTTCCACAGCTGGTGGGGTATCCCAGCCCTCACGAGGTTCGGAGACTCCGGTCCAGACATACCCATAGAAATCAATGCCAATGCCGAGCTTAGAGTAGGGTATTCCGGCCTGCTGGTATCTTTGTATGCTTTGATTTGCGGATGGAAGCGGCCCACCGGTACTGGGAAAGAGGTACCCTCCGTTATACACCGGGGAGTTATGCCAGGTCACCCACCCTTGCCAGGCGCCACTGTAATCATATGTCATAATGTTGATCTGATCGAACTTGTCCTGGAGTTCTACGAATAAGGTTGGCTGCCAGCCCACTGCAGCGGTAAGTAGAGGGCGATCGAGCAACGGGGTTACGAAGGTTTGCAGGCGTGCATGTAATTCATTGATGAACGCCGTGTAATTATCTCTGTCCGAGTCCTGAATCGGTTCCATATCGATGTCAATGCCATCGAAACCCCAGGTGGTCATCAGAGAGATCAGGTTGTCAATAAATGTATCTCGCACCTCCGGTGTAATTGCCTGACTGAAATTGGTATAATTCCCCCATCCACCCACAGCAAACAGTATGGGAACCCCATGTTGATGGGCCGCGGGAATAATGGAATTGAACCGGGATTCACTAAAGATCTGATACGGTCCGACTGGTTCCAGTGAGCCATCTGCCTGCGCGCCTGTACCAAAGTAAATCATATGGGTAAATGCATCCCAGTCAATTGCCTCGGTAGCCACATTTCCCCAGTTGCTGGTGGGGAGTGCAAAGTGTTTCCAGGCCGCAAAATAGGCTGTTACCCATTGATCGAATGATTTGGGGGGAGGATATTTGGTGCTGAGTGTGGTGAAATATCGGACTTCAGACCAGGGCCCATGGTCTGAGGAATTGGTCGCCCGCACCCGCCAGTAATAAGTAGTATTTCGCTCCAGATCCGAGGTAGTATAAGTTGAATCCGCCAACGTAGTGTCTTTCATAATCAATGTGAAATCGCTCTCACCGGAGATCTGGCACTGATACTCCAGTGCATTTGGAACTGATCTCCAGTGCAGAGCAGGTGACAGCGATTGGCGGAGAGATCCATTTACCGGGGATAGGAGGGCCACGGGAGGCACCGATTGTGGTTTATCGTTGCCATCGTCCATCTGCTCACTTTCCTGGGGATTGAATATACCACAGGCATGCAGGATCAAAAATGCGATCATTCCAGTGGTCAAATACCGTATACAGGGTCCTCGTTTCATATCATTCCAATTTAGATTAGACACACTCCAAGGAAAAAATATATAGCAATTTTTATTCCGGCTGAATTTTTTCTACCGGAGAAAGAGGTGAGTCTGCCAGGATGGTAAGTGGGTAGATTCACCTTGGATGGGAAGTATGCATGGACTTTGCGTTTTCATTCAGGCAAATCGTATTTGACAAACTTAGTCTTCCGGACTGTGATCTAGTTGGAAAAGCAATAGCCATCATTTGCTGTTTGATGTGTTCGAATAATGGTGTGGACAAAAGGAACCATAATACAACCAGAGTTTCAAACAATTCTGAGAGGCTGGTCAATCCTATGCCAAATAGTTGTATATTCGGCATTCATGAGAAATAAATTTTGCTATTATTAGTGAGCTCCCTGTATTACTGCTGCACTTTGTTTTCGGAGATTTCTAAGAGAGGGATATTGTTGCTTTCAATTTTACAGGATGAAAAAGCCGGCAGCAACGGCGTTGGGGCTGTTACTGCCGGCTTTTTACACTATGAATCTCATCTCATGTAGAGGTCATCGATATAGTACGTTGTGCTGGAACCGCTGGATTCGGAAATATCGATTCTGTTTGCAACGTAGCCCTCAGGATTCATTTCGTTGAGATCGACTGAAACATCGATCCACTGTTCGCCAGGAATCCCTGCACGATTTACGACAGCGAACGAATCACCGGAATCATTTTCTAACATGATTCTTAATGAGATTTCGGGATTTTCCGTGTAAACCTTAAATTCAACCGTGCTGAACTCTGAGAGGTCTTTGGCTCTCCCCCAGTTTCCATAGTGAAGACTGAGCGCTCCCCAGCTGTTCTGAACAACCTCGATGGATTTGCTGCCTCCGTAGCTGTGTTCACTGCTCGAAAAATCTACCATTGCATTCCAGGAAGCGTTAATCCAGGGATCGTGCAACTCTTCATCAAAAACAGGAGAACGGCGAGCTAAGGTGGCAAAGGACCATATATCGGACCACTTACTCGTGTGCACTTCGTTAACTGACCTGACTCTCCAGTAATATTCCACGTCAGGCATTAGAGAAGTGGTGAGTTTTATATCATCATCCGTGACATCGCGACTTACTACAAGATTGTTAAAGGAACCGTCAGCGGCAATCTGAATTTCATACCGTTTGGCATTCGGACAGTTCTGCCAGTCGAAGGAAGGGGCGAGTGAAACATTCTCTGCAGAGTTGCTAGGAGCAAGAAGGTTCGGTCTGGAAGGTGGTTGTGGTTTCTCCCCGGAAGATCCCGCTACTGTGAACCGGATATGATCAATGTAATAAGTGATCGAACTTCCGCTTGTTTCTGTGATATCTATCCGATCAAAGGGGATGGCTTGAGGAGAAATCTTGTCGAGAGGAATCGAGATCCAGGTCCATGTGTTGGCAGGGATCATTCCATAAGGGACATCAGGGAATGAGGTTTCGGTATCTTCTGCCAGGACGGTTAAGTCGCCATTGCTGCCAGCCACATAGATAGCGAACTGTAAACTATCGTATTGTTCCGGATCAATTTTTTCCGGTTGATCCCAGGTACCGCTATGCAAACTCAGTGCGCCCCATGGTTGTTGCTGGACTTTAATTGATCGGTTTCCCAGATGAACCAGCTCCGAATTGGAAAAATCCACCGTTGAGTTCCAGGACGAGTTAATCCAGTTCGATGCCAGGTTATCCTTGTAAATCAGTAGATTATCGGGGAACAGCGGGGATTCTTTCGGTGAGTTATCGACGGTGAGACTGATGGAAGACGAACCCTGATTTCCATTCACATCAGTAGCCGTGGCTATGATGACATGGGATCCGTCCGAAAGCTGGTGGGAATTATACTCCATAGCGTAGGGATCCTTGGTAATCTGATTACCGAGTGCGTTACCGTCACAGTAAAATTCCACACGTGCAATGCCGGCATTATCAGAGGCTTCGGCCACCAGAGAAATAATATTCGAAACAGTCGCATTATCAGGAGGAGAAGTGATGGTAACGCTTGGCTGAATTGTATCTCCCGGTGAAGACGGAGGTGGCGGAGAGGTGCCTGAATTATTGAGCTCCGCCTTTACTGCCTGAAGCAACTGGTCACGCTCT
>DATFLS010000149.1:0-5053 GCA_035267465.1 bacterium | reverse complement strand
AACTGGAAGATAATTTACAGTGGAAGGGTGATTACGATATTGATGCAAAAATCACCAAACGGTTTCATATCGGGAACAACAACGTGACCCTGTTTGCGGATATCAACAATGTATTCAATATCCGGCAAATCAGCGATATGGCGTTCAAAAATGATGACGATTGGCAGAATTATCTGGAATCGCTTCATCTCCCCATGTATGAAGGTGAGGAATATCAGAATCAGGGATATACACCGGGGAACGATAAAGTGGGTGACAAGAAGAGCGCTGATAAACCCTATATTGATATGCCGAACCTGGACTTCATGCGATATCTTGATCCCAGACATGTCTTCTTTGGTGTCAGAGTTGACTTCTGACAGACTACGTGTGAAAATTGCATCAAGAGACTGAGACTAACGAGAAATACGATGGAGTATCTATTATGAGTTTGAAAAAGAAGTTTCTTAGTATGAGCCTTGCAGTGAGTCTGGTATTGCTGCTGGTGGCGACTGCATACGCCGGCGTGTTCAAATACATCCGGACTGGCAGTTATCAATTCAAGGTCCTCGATTCCGGCGGACAGAGTGAAGCTGCCGGTGCTTTTTCCATGTGGCTTTATGATTATGATAATTTTGATGAAGGATTATACAGTGTCATGGGGTACTATCTGGGCACAGACGAGTGGACAAATCCGGATGGTGTTACGGAATCGGTTAAAATCTCGAACGCCGCCCACGGAAAGCACAACGAAACGTGGGTCACCATGCCGGTCCCCGACGAGGACGGAGTGACGATCCATCGATACATGAGATATGCACCTCCAACCATCACGGTGGATGGCTTACGGTTGGATGACCAATTTCCGCGAACCGGCGATGAAGTCGCCCCGGAGAAAATACCCGGCACCGCGGATGTCATGATCGAATCATGGATCCGGACCTCCATGGGTATCACGATTCACCAACGAGTCTTCGCATGGAGCCAGGAGCATAATGATGATTATGCCATCTGGGACTGGACCTTTACCAACACGGGAAATATTGACCTCGACGACGAGGTTGAACTTCCTGATCAAACCTTACAGGACGTCTACTTCATGCGTTCCACCAGACCCGGACCGGGCTGGAGAGGCCGCCGGTTTTTCAGTGCCTACGGCCAGCGTCCTGGTGAACCGGACAGTCTGCGGATGGTCTACTCCTATCCGGCCAGGACCGAAGGCGCAGATTACGATAACGTGGGCCGGCCCGATCAGGTGACCGGGTACATGGAAGATCCCATCTGGAAAGGCGAAGCGATTCTGCATGTGGATCAATCGGTTGATGATGAGACAGATGACATTTATCAGCCACAAATGACCGCTTTCGGAAATCCCGAGCGGGCATGGCAGAAGTTCTCCGAGCCGGACATTAATATGCAGCAGAAAGAGAAATTATATACCGTCATGCAACTCGGGAGCAAGCCCCATGCAGGGACTCCCTACCTGCAGGATATGGGAGTTCCGACATTTCCCAACACACATCATTCTGTTCCCATGGAAGATCTGGGATATCAATTTACAGCAGACCTGGGATTCGGCGGGCGTTGTATTAGCTGGTATGCCAGTGGACCATATCAAATGGACCCCGGTGAATCATTCCGAATTGTGTGGGCAGATGTCGCGGGTTCGCTCTCACCCCAAAAAGCCTGGGAGATTGGAAATGCCTGGGCGAACGGCAATGCTGCCGCAACCTGGGAGGAGAGTGGGTGGAGATTATCACCACAACAGATCGAATATCCGGACCTCGCCCCGACCGATAATGATAAGGCAAAGGATTCATGGGTATATACCGTGCAGGATACGTTATTCAGAAATGCTGCCAATGCCCAGTGGAATGCAAACCACGATTATAACATTCCGGTTCCTCCTGCGCCGCCCTCGTCGATTGAAGTTACATCCAAACCCGATCGGATTGAAGTGGTGTGGGGCGCTTCGGAGGACCAAGGTGACGATGTTGCCGGATATAAACTGTACAGAGCGCGGGGCGATAACAATCCCACCCTTTCGGAATCCGAACAACGATTAATCGGAGTCTGGGAAGAAATTGCAGATCTGGAAGCTGACGGCTCCTCAGAGTACACCTTCGATGATGATGAAGCCCAGCGAGGACAAGCCTATTACTATTATGTGACAACCTATGATGACGGACAGGGAAATATCGGCGCCTACAATCAGGACCGAGGGGTATTAGAAAGCGGAAAATACTTAACCCGTATCGTGCGCCCGGCACATCTGACACGGCCACCGGAAGATGACCTCTCGGGAGTCAGAGTAGTTCCGAATCCGTTTAACGTCTCGGCAAGTGATATACAATTCACCGGGGAGCCGAACAAGATTATCTTTATGAATCTCCCCCCGGAATGCACGATTGATATCTATACCGAATCCGGTGATCTGGTGCAAACGCTCGAACATATTGACGGATCCGGGGACGAACCCTGGGGACAAAAGTTCGAGGAACATCTGGTGAGCCGGGACGGACAGGTGGTAGTGAGCGGGTTATACTTCGCCCATATCACCACTCCGGACGGACAGGAAACCTATGTCAAATTCGTCATCATCCGGTGAGCGCTGTGAGTCAATGATACAATCCGATGAGAATAGGTGTTTGATGAAAGGATGAATACAATGAAAATTTTACGAAAAATAATATTTCTGTTGTTTATTTCCCTGGTCTTTATTCAAATTGGCAATGCGGAGATTAGAAAGGTCGCTCAAACCGGGCTGCAGTTTCTGAAGATTGATATGTCTGCCCGGTCGGCGGGCATGGGTGGCGCGTATACGATGGTCGGCAATGATGCCAGTGCTTTGTTCGGCAATCCGGCCGGCATCAGTGAAATGGAGTCAAACTATGATATCTTCGGATCCCGAGTGAATTGGGTCGCGGATATCTATTACAGCGGAGCCGCAGCTGCAGCAAAGTTAGGAAATCTTGGTACCGTCGGATTGCATTTTATGACCAGTGAATATGGTGATATCGTAGGAACGAGGGTGGCTGATAATGAAGACGGCTACATAGAGACCGGTAATCTCGATCTCGATGCGTATGTGGTTGGTGTCTCCTATTCCAGGAGGCTTACCAATAAGTTCACCCTGGGCGGGACCGTTAAATTTACCAGCCAGCATCTGGGGTCGAATCTGATGCCCAGCGGCGAAACGATGACGAATGAGGTGTCCGGACTGGGCTATGATTTCGGGACCATATTTTACCCGGGTTTCAGAAGCCTCAGGATGGGTATGAGTATCCGGAATTTTTCACCCCAGTTCAAATATGAGGAAACGGCGTTCGAGCTCCCGCTGACCTTTCGTATCGGCTTTGCGATGGACGTCCTGGATCTGATGGGCGGGATGAACAATCATTCCTTATTGGTGGATGTCGATGCCATCCATCCCAGAGATTATACGGAACGGATCCATGTGGGCGGCGAATATTGGTATGGAGACATAATTGCTCTCCGTGCCGGGTATAAAACAAACTATGACGAGCAAGGACTCAGCCTGGGATTCGGTCTCAAATATGATATCAGTGGCATTGATCTCAAATTTAATTATGCCTATTCGGATTTCGGTGCCTTAAGTAACGTGAACCGAATTACGATTGGAGGTGCTTTCTAACCGGGGTTGACTGGGTATTTCTCAGGCCGCTCTGGTTTGTCCGGCCGGTGACAGTATGTGTTGGCTGACAGGTTTTTTATGGATACATTTTAAATGACAGATCATGGCAAATAAGGAGGCAGGAATAATGTCGCAGAATGGTGGGTGTATATCCCGCAGATCGTTTCTTTCCTATAGCTCCGCAGTGGCGTTGGGATCAATGTTAATTGCTGCAGGCGGTTCTTCGGCGTCCGGTCTACACGCAGCAAACAGACGCGGAAAACCAGGGTCTATGTCACAGGGTGACGGAGGTATTCACTTTGGTCTGGTAACTTATCTCTGGGGTAAAGATTGGGATGTCCCGGCTTTAATTCGTAACTGTGAACGAGCAGGAGCAGAAGGAGTCGAACTTCGGACTCAGCATGCCCATGGAGTAGATGTAGGGATGAGTGAGCGGGCAAAACAAGAAGTCAGGCTCCGATTTCAAAGCAGCCCTGTTACACTGGTCGGATTAGGCACGAACTGGGAATTCCATTCACCTGATCCCGAAGAATTACAGCACAATATTGAGATGGCGAAACAGTACCTTCACCTGTCGTATGAAGTAGGAGGAAGTGGCGTGAAGGTCAAGCCGAATACTTTGCCTGACGGAGTGCCTGTAGAACGGACCATCGAGCAGATCGGCCGTTCTTTAAATGAGCTGGGAAAATATGGGGCTAATTTGGGCCAGGAAGTCCGGCTGGAGGCACACGGAAGGGAAACCCAACAGCCAGAGATACTGGACCAAATTTTAGAGGTTGCAGATCACCCGAACGTCGGTTTATGCTGGAATTCGAATACCGTTGATGTGGAAGGCAAGGGATTCGAATATAACTTTAATCTGGTGAAAGACCGGCTTTCGCATACGATACATACTCGTCGACTGGACTCACCGGACTATCCGTATCAAAGAATGTTCAAAATCCTGGTCGATATCGGATATGAAGGATGGATCCTTATTGAAGAGAGCAGCCGGCCCCAGGATCGGGTAGAAGCGCTCGCACAGCAGGCACAAATTTTTCAGGATCTGCTGGTAAAAGCGAAGACGTAGTCTATTGGCCGAGTGCATCACCAGCTGAATCAGTTGAGTTAATCGGTACTCTGCAGGCCAGATCAAAAGAGAAGGGGAGTGCGCTAAATGGATAAAGAAATGAACATGGATCGTCGTGAGTTTCTCAGGAGAAGCGCCGTGGTCACGGCCGGCATCACCGCCGGGGGTGCGGCCGCCAGACGGCGCGCCCTGGGCGCGACGCCCCAGGGGGCCAACGATCGCATCAACGTGGCCGTGATGGGGATCCGGAACCGGGGCAGCCGGCACATCGAGGGGTTCGCCGAAGTGCCGAACGTGCGGGTGACCACCCTGGTGGACATTGACGAGAATCTGTTTGCGAACCGGGTGCG
>DATFLS010000148.1:0-4122 GCA_035267465.1 bacterium | reverse complement strand
CAGTTCTCTTCTGCATGCGGAAGCCATGGACCTGAAGTTCAATATCCTGGACACACCGGGATACTCTGACTTTGTGGGCGAAGTGAAAGGCGCGCTCGCTGTTGTAGATACGGCGCTGCTGGTGGTGCATGCCGTCTCTGGCATCGAAGTGGGGACCGAGATCACCTGGAACTTCGCCGGCGATTTGAATCGTCCCCGGATTATTTTTGTGAATATGCTCGACAAGGAACACGTGAATTACGAGAATGTGGTGAGTCAGCTGCAGAATCGGTTTGGCAGAGAGGTGTTTCCCGTACAAATCCCGATCAATGAGGGTCCCGATCTTGAAGGCGTGATCGATTTGATCAAAATGAAAAAGTTACGCTATGATTCCAGCAAGAGTCGATATGTGGAAGAACCGATTCCGGACGCACTGAACGACCGGGCGGATTCGATGCATCAGGAGCTGGTTGAGTTGGTGGCGGAATCCGACGACACCCTGCTCGAGAAATTTTTCGAAGATGCGATGACGGAGGATGATCTGCGCAGTGGCCTGCATACCGCAATTGTGGCGAACACTCTCTTCCCGGTGCTGTGTGGCTCTGCACTGATGAACATCGGCACCTATCGGTTACTGGAGTTTATCGGCAATTACACGCCGGCTCCCACCGAAATGCCAGGTGTACGAGGAAAACAGAATGGTGAAGAAGTGCTTATCGAGTGCGACTCGAAGGCCCCGCCGGTGGCTTTTGTGTTTAAGACGGTGAGTGAAATGCATGTCGGAGATTTATCCGTGCTGAAAGTCTATCAGGGAACGCTTGAGGCGGGAATGCAGCTGGAAAATACCAGTCGCCAGGAACGCGAACGGTTAGGCCAGTTGTTCGTGCTCAACGGGAAAAAGCGCCTTGAGGTGGGAAAGGCCTTTGCGGGAGACATTGTCTCTGCAGTCAAACTCAAGAATACCCACACCAACGACACCCTGTCGGACGGAAGCAAGAATATCCGGCTCCCGAAAATCCAGTTTCCGGAGCCGGTGATCCGATCTGCTATTAAGGCGGCCGCCAAAGGTGACGAAGGCAAACTGAGTACAGCGCTCTCAACCATGCACGAAGAAGATCCCACCTTTCGGTATGAAGTGGATTCCGAACTCGGTCAGACCATCATAACCGGACTTGGCGAGCTGCATCTGGAAAATGTTGTCTCCCGTATCAAGAAGCGATTCAACCTGGATGTCGAACTGGAAGAGCCACGAATTCCTTATCGGGAAACGATCACAAGGGCGGTGGAAAAACAGGGCAAATTTAAAAAACAGTCCGGAGGCCGTGGTCAGTATGGAGATGCTTCTATCCGCATCGAACCTCTGACTCGCGGAGAAGGATTCGAATTCGAGGATGCCGTTGTCGGAGGAGTCATCCCCGGAAAGTTCATTCCATCAGTGGCAAAAGGGGTGAGAGAAACCATGGAGCAGGGAATCATTGCCGGATATAAAGTGGTGGATCTCAAAGCCATCGTATATGACGGTTCGCATCACTCAGTCGATTCGAGCGATGTAGCCTTTAAAGTTGCCGGTTCCATGGCTTTCAAAGACGCATTCATGGATGCCAATCCCATCCTGCTGGAGCCGATTTACGATGTGGAGGTGACTGTCCCGGAAGAGTATATGGGCGATGTGATGGGGGATATCTCCGGGCGGCGCGGGAAAATCCAGGGGATGGATTCCGACGGACATTTCCAGATCATCCGGGCCAAAATTCCGCTGGCGAACCTGTATAAATATTCGACCACCCTCCGTTCCATCACGGCGGGCCGGGGAATGCACAAGCGGAAGTTCAGTCATTATGCAACCGTGCCCTCCGATATCGCGCAGGAGATCATCGAACGATCCAAGCGGGAGAAGGAAGACGAATAGTGTCGGATGGAACCGGCAAACTCTGGGCGCCCTGGCGGATCAAGTATGTTCTGCAGGAGACGCCGGACGAATGTATTTTCTGTGAGAAATCTTCACCGGAGGTGGATGACAGAGAAGAGCTGGTGCTGTCCCGGGGCGAGCACAGTTTCGTGATGATGAATCTGTACCCGTATAATAACGGGCATATCATGATTTCGCCCTATCAGCATACCGCCGAACTTTCGGAAATTCCGGAAATCACACATTTAGAGATGATCGCGTTTCAAAAGCAGTGGATTCAGGTATTGAGAGCCTCGCTAAATCCGGAGGGATTTAATATCGGCGCCAATCTTGGCAAAGTAGCGGGCGCCGGGTTCGAAGAACACTATCACATTCATATTGTACCCCGCTGGAGTGGCGACACGAACTTCATGCCCATCTTGGGACACACCAAAGTGCTGGTGGAAGGCCTGGAAGAAACCTGGGAACGACTGGCCAGCCAGTACGAACAAATGTATGGGAATCGCAACAAAACCAATTGACAGCCGTGGTCTGTGTTCGTACTTTTTACCGCTTTTTGAGAAAACCATTCCGGAGTAGCTCAGCGGAAGAGCGGGTGGCTGTTAACCACTAGGTCGGGGGTTCGAATCCCTCCTCCGGAGCGAGATATGTCGTAGAATTTCCCTCCTCCCGTTCAAATGAATTCATTAAAAGTTCAAGGTGGTTGAAAACCGCCAGGTCTGGGGGTCTCCCAACGGGACTCCTCCCGAGCATTTTTTCTTCGCCCTCTCTATTCTGAACATTACCAGGGGTCCATTAACTCTGCCTGTACTTTATGGTCACCTCGTCACGCGCGCTTCCGGAAAATCCCATAGACATCCTGTCCAATCAGATACAGGCAGGGAATCAGCACCAGTGTGAGGGGTGTGGCGAAGAGGAGACCCCATCCCAGGGCCAGAGCCATGGGGGCCATAAACACAGAGGTTCCGCCGAGTCCATAGGCTAAGGGCAACAGGGCAGCAACGGTGGTGACGGAGGTCAAAACGATTGCCCGTAACCGGTCTGCAGTTCCTTCGGCGACGATTGCCCGGATATCTTCACCCCGCTTTTTACGCTTTAAATTGTTGATATGGTTTACCAGAACGAGTGAATCGTTGACCACAACCCCACACAGCCCGATAATGCCCATGATCGCCACGAAACTGAAAGGTTCTCCGTGAATTCCGAATGCAAAAATGACGCCGATGATGCCGAACGGGATGACCATCATCACTAAAAATGGCTGTGTTAACGAGTTGAACAGGAGCACGAGGAGAAAATATATCCCGATAATTGCGATGATAAACGTTCGGAACAGTCCGGCAACCGATCGCTCGGTTTCAAATAATTCCCCACCTATTCCGATCCGCATGCCCGGCCAGTCTCTGTCCATGTTAAAATGACTCATCACGGCCTCATTCACCTCCAGCGGAGTAGTCGTATCCTGCTCGATATCAGTCTCAACGGTGATAGTGCGTTCACCGTCCAGATGCCGAAAATCCGATTTGCCCGGTCCCGGTTGTAAAGTCGCGACGTCGCGCAAGGGAATGAGGCGTCCCTGGCGATTGGGAATGAGCAATTGATTCAAATAACTCAACCGGCGTCGGGCGCTTTCTTCAACTATGACCCGGAAATCCACATCCTCATCGCCATAGCGCACGCTGGTAACCACCTCTCCGTCATAGGCAATACGGACATTCTGAGCCACATCGGATACTGTCAGGCCAAGCCGGGCCAATTGATCATAGTTAATTACAATCTCCACCTGACCTTTGCCGGCTTTATCATCTCTGGTGATATCTTTCACACCGGCAATACTGCCCAGAAACCTGACAACTGTGTCCGCCAGTTGAGTTCTCATCGCATCGTCCGATCCAATAATTTGCAGACTGACAGGCTTGCCAACCGGTGGGCCGCCCGTTTCAATCAGATAGATGATATCCCCATACCCGTCGAGCTGATTCGTTTGCTGGCGGAGGTGCTCAACAATCTGCTCGGCAGTTCTGGATCGTTTATTGTACGGCGTCAAATTCACGGAAACAAAGCCGTAATTTTCGCTTTCGGCGTTGATGAAGGGATTGCGTCCGATCCGGGTGGTATAGGAGGACAGTTCTTCATCCGGGAGTTCTGCCACCAACTGCTCGATAGTTTTGAACTTTTCCGAGGTGATGGATAGCGGCGTACCTACCGGAAGTTCGGATCCCACATAGAAGGAG
>DATFLS010000147.1:0-5356 GCA_035267465.1 bacterium | reverse complement strand
GGATGATCCATTACTCACTACCCGATTAACCAATGGGGAGGATCCGAAGCCGATCATCGTTGACAGCCATCTGCGAACGCCCTGGCAGTGCAATCTACTCCGTAACAATCAGGTTAATCCCCTCGTTGCCACAACCGAATTTGCCGAGGAACAGGCCCTCAACGATTTGCAATCCATGGGGGCTGAAATTCTCATCACGGCGGCGACTCAGGACAGAAGAGTTGATCTGGGGGCACTCCTCCGGAAGTTATACGAACGGAACTTAAAAACAGTCATGGTCGAGGGAGGTTCACAAATCTTAACCAGTTTTTTCAATGAACAACTGGTGAATCTCCTCGTGCTTACCATTGCTCCCCAGATCCTCGGCGGATTGCCCGGCATCCGGGAATTAACTCCAGATCCGGAGGGAGCGCGTCCGAGTCTTCGTGAGGTTCGGCATGCTCTCATCGGGAAAGACTTGATGGTCTGGGGTGCAATCCATTGGTCGACCTCGTGACACGGAAAAGCCTGTATTTCTCCGGGGATGGCACCATTGACGTCCGGGATGAATCCCTCCCGGATCCGAAACCTCATGAAGTCGTCGTGGAGACCCTGTTCTCGGGAATCAGCGCCGGAACAGAATCGCTAATCTTCCATGGGAATGTTCCCAGAGATATGAGTGTGGATCCCTCGCTGAAAGCCTACTCGGGAGAGTTCCGGTATCCGCTTAAATATGGCTATTCCCTGGTCGGTACAATTGTCGAAACAGGGGCGGAGGTTCCGAAAACCTTCCGTGATACCCGGGTGTTCGCATTCCATCCCCACGAAAGTCATTTCACCGCTGCCATGAATGATCTGATTCAACTTCCGGAGACGCTCTCATCAGAAGACGCTGTCTTTCTGGCGAATATGGAAACCGCCGTCAATTTTCTCATGGATGGGCAGCCTCTCATCGGAGAATGCGTTGGCGTATTTGGACAGGGGGTGGTGGGATTACTCACTACTGCCTTACTCAATAAATTCCCGCTGGACCCTGTGATCACCACCGATTTCTCTCCATTGAGACGACAACTTTCTACAGATTTCGGAGCCGATTATACCCTCGATCCCTCGGGATCAAACATCGTTGACGAAATACGAAGCGTGCTTCGAACAACCGGTTCTACCTCGGATTTCGATCTGGTCTATGAACTCTCCGGTTCCCCCGAGGCGTTAAACGATGCCATTGCAGTCGCCGGATATGAAGGCCGGATTGTCATCGGAAGCTGGTATGGGAACAAACCGGCTCATCTCGATTTAGGTGGATCGTTCCACCGGAGTAAAATTAAATTGGTCAGCAGCCAGGTGAGCCACATTCAGTCCGGATTTTCGGGACGCTGGACTAAAACACGGAGATTGGCTGTCGCACTGGATATGCTCAATGACATTCGACCTTCGACACTCATTACCCACCGCTTCCCTGTTAACAGAGCGCAGGAGGCCTTCAATTTGTTGGCGAGTGCGGCTCAAGACATCGTGCAGGTTGTCATTACTTACGAGTAATACAACATACTTCACAGAGGAACTCCCATAATGCTCTCAGACTTACTCTCAGGCAGGATCCCGATATATCTCCCCTGCCTGTCTTTCCTCTTATTGGATGTCTTGCTCCTCGTCCCTTCCTGGTTTGTCTGGTATATACACCTGCACAGTGAAGGGTTTCAGACGAGCTGGTCGATTTTTTCCGCGTTCTGGATAAGCATCGATGTGCTGTTGTTAGTCTATCTCCTCTACTGCACCCGGTCTTCCCGTATTTACAGGGTTGTGCTCGCGCTCTGTATTGCCCTGTATGCGTTTCTGTGGATCTATGAAATCTATTCGAAATTGATCGTGGTGTTGGCAAGCAGGAAGCCCTTACTGTACAATGATATTTTTCTGATCAACGATGGGATTTATCTGTTTTTTGATCTGCTAAAATCTCACTGGCACCTGCTTCTGCTCGTTTTCGGACTCTTCTTGTTCACCCTCCTGGGAGTGATCCCCGCCGCATGGAAGATTCTGGCGCACGGACTCCAGCAGGCGTCATTTTCCCTTTCACCTCTCCTGCTTGGGTTTTTATTACTGGCTGGTGCAGTGGGGATGCATCAGGTTCAGCATACCAGACTGGAGGACGCGCCTGCCCAGCTGATCTCCGGACGCATCAGGCATAATCTCCGGAACTCATTCGCTCTCTATCAGGAGACCCATGATCCGAAATTTCAACAGGCACTGCAGGCCCAGATACAGCGAACATTTCCGCCTCTGACCTTTCGGCCCGATATCTATGTGTTCATGATTGAATCGTATGGGAAAATTTTAGCGGAACATACCTTACTGAGGGATGAATACCGGACAATGACATCGCATCTGGAATCCGCGGTAACCGATTCCGGCTGGCACGCCGTGACGAATTACAGCATTGCTCCGATCAGCGGATCGGGATCGTGGCTCTCCACCGCCAGTTTGTTGTCGGGAATCTACATCGATAATCAGGTGATCTACGATTACCTGACCAGCTCCTATACCCCTCCCTACATCCGGTTCTTCCGGGAAAACGATTATCAGACGCTCATTCTCGAACCCCCCAGTCGGACCCGCCCCGGTCTCCCACTCTCGAATCAATACCGATTTGATACAGTTATCACCTATCACGACCTCTGGTATCAGGATCTTCCCCATTTTGGCTGGGGGATTATTCCGGATCAATACAGCTTATATGTCACCAACCACGCCTGGCTGAACGATTCTTCACACCCGCTATTTTTCTATTTTCCGATGGTCACAAGTCATGCGCCGTGGACGATCGCTGACCTCCCGCCCTATCTCGAGCGTGTTCAAAGCCGAAGGGATTTCTACGGCGTATACCGGCAATCAGCGCAACACTCCAGTCAGAGCACCCGGCCGGCGAATCCCGGGAAACCCGCACTTCTCTGGGGATACTCAGAGGCCATACATTACGCATTCAAGGTGATCAGGGATTTCATAATCAAAAATGTGTCGGACTCCGGTATCATCATTATTCTCGGGGATCACCAGCCCCCCCTGCTGGTGGATGAGAACGACAGTTACCAGACTCCGGTCCATATCCTGTCCCGGAACCCACGGTTTCTCCGGGAATTTCATGCATCGGGCTTTGTTCAGGGGCTGCACAAAGCCAGTGATCAGGGAGATCCTGTCCGGCACGATTCTCTCATGGCCATCTTCACCAGAACGCTTCTTACTGTGGACGAACAACATTTTACCAACTCTTCTGCCAGAGAGCCCTGACCCGAGGCACGTGTATATTATTTATCGTGAATTATGTAACTTGCATACCATATGAACTCTGACCGATGAAATTGAAACCAAGAGGAAGCATGATGTACCGATTAGGAATCCGGCGGTCGTTCGTGGCCCAGCATTACCTCATAGGCGGTGACTTCGGCGATGAGAGCCAGTGGCATTCGCATCACTATAAAGTAGAGGTTCGACTGACCGGCGAAACATTGAATGAGCATGGGTACCTGGCCGATATCACAGAAATTGAACAGGCGCTGGATACGCTGCTCAGCCGGTACCGGGACGCCACCCTCAATGAATTGCCGGAGTTTCAGGGTCTCAATCCCAGCATCGAACACTTTGCCCGTATCTTCCACGACCGATTCGCTTCTGCCATTCCCTGGGATAATAGCATCAAACTTACCATTAGATTGTGGGAAGATCCGGATATCTGGACCGAATACACCGATCATTCCGGATAAAAAATTTACGAGCGGGACAACGCGTGCGGATCGGATTCGTAATTTACGGTGATATCGGAACGCTGACCGGGGGTTATCTGTATGATCGTTTTCTCACGGACTATCTTCGCGGGCAAGGGCACCAGGTGAAGATCATTTCCATACCACAACATTCGTATACAAGGAACCTGATTGATAATATCCGTCCACAGATCTGGCAACAGATGGCCCGGAATGCCTGCGATCTCCTCATTCAGGATGAGCTGACTCATCCGTCCCTGTTCCGAATGAACAGGGATATTCGTCAACGGAGAAACATCCCGATCATCACGCTGATCCATGCATTACGGACAGTACTGTCGCGGCATTCACCTCTGCGAAAATGCTATCAGTACGTTGAAACCCGGTATCTTACATCGGTTGATGGCATGATTTACACCAGTGACTTCTCCAGAGAACAGACGGAGCGCCTTCTGTCTGATACCAAACCGTCCGTCGTGGCGTGGCCTGCCGGGAACAGGTTTCACAATATTCCCAGCCAGGAAGAAATCGAGCAGCGGGTGTACCAGCACGATCCCCTGGAAATCGTCTTTCTGGGAACGCTCCACCCGGGCAAACGGCTCCACACTCTGCTGGATGCGCTCACTGAAATACCCCGGAGTCGATTTTCGCTCCATGTGATCGGATCTCCGGAACGGAATTCCCATTACGTCAACAGAATACACCGACAAATTCGGCGTTTGGGTTTGAGACAGCAGGTGCTCCTGTATGGAGAACTCGAAGAAACCTCCCTGGAATCCCGATTGCGAAATGGTCACATCCTGGTTGTCCCATCAGATTCTGAGGCGTTTGGGATGGCTTATCTGGAGGGATTTGCTTTCGGCCTGCCCGCCGTGGCTTCAGCCGTGGGCGGAGCCACGGAAATTGTGCATCACGGTGAGAATGGATTTTTAGTGGACCCGGGCGATACCGCACAACTGGCCCGCTACCTCCGCATGGTGGACGAGAACCGATCCCTGCTGTGCCAGATGAGCCTGAGCGCCCGGAACTCGTATTGTGCTCATCCCACCTGGCAAGAATCCATGGAAAGAGTACATCAGTTCCTAGTATCGATGGCGGCATAATACAGGCGATTTATGGCAAACCAACAACTCACCTATGTCGATTATCTGGAGTCTAAGAAAGTGGTCGATGATCGGTCTCTGAACCATCGCGTCTTCGAACAATTCCGGAGAGCGCTTTGCTCCATCCAACGGAAGCAGCCCGTCCGGATACTCGAAATCGGAGCCGGTACCGGGACCATGCTGGAACGTTTGCTGGAACGAGCAGTTCTCCGGAATGCCCAATATACGGCGGTGGATTTGAATCCGGAGTTCCTTTCGCACATCCCGCCGCGAATGGAAAAACTTACCACCCGGATCGGCTGGGAGAGAGCTCCAGCCCACACTGATGCACATACCACCCGATTGACCATTCGATCTGAATCACACCAGGTGGAAATCGAGCTAATACCGGAGGATATTTTTGAATTTATCGCTCAGTCGCAGCAACAGAATCGCTGGGATATTGTGCTTGCCCACGCGGTGCTGGACATATTTCCGCTTCGGCGTGCGCTGCAACAAATCCTTACGGTGTTGAGA
>DATFLS010000146.1:0-3481 GCA_035267465.1 bacterium | reverse complement strand
GAAATACCACTGGAGGCGAGCAGGTACGAATTATACGCCTTGACGCCTCCCACTGCATTCCGCTCGATACAGGGGATCTGCACAAAACCTCCCACCGGATCGCAGGTCATTCCCAGATGGTGTTCCAGGGCGATCTCCGCTGCGACCTCGATGCAGCGAATATCACAGCCGTTCGCGTGAGAGATTAGCGCTGCGGCCATAGCCGAGGCCGTCCCGACTTCACCCATGCATCCGATCTCCGCTCCGGATATGCTGGCGTTCTTCTTCACCAAAAATCCGACAGCGGCCGCCACCATCAGACCCTCCCGCAACACCGGCACGCTCTTGTGATAATGCCGGTTCAACAGATATATGACCCCGGGGATCACGCCGGAGGCTCCTGAGGTTGGAGCGGTGACCACGATGTGTCCGGCGGCATTCTCTTCGGAGGCCGCCAGGCAATAGGCGTTCAGGGAAATCAGGAACCGATCATTCGTCTTTTTCTGCTGCTGTGCCCGGGCATACACTCTGGGGGCTTTTCTTTGCAGTTCAATCGTGCCGGGCAGTACTCCTTCGGTTTCAATGCCCCGCTGTACCGCATGAAACATGGTGTGAATTATGTCAGCGAGCTTCCCGGTGATCTCCTCCTCACTTAAACCGGAAATAGATTTTTCATTTGCCATCAACAGATGAATCAGAGATATGTGTTTCTCTCTGGCCAGTGTTTTCAGCTCCTCCATATTCTGGTAGGGGTAGGGCGGGAGATCGACGGCAGGCTCTTCCCACCCGTTCCATTGAATAAACCCTCCGCCAACTGAATAATATTCCACCGCAAACAGCGAGTGTTCTCCTTCCATGAGCTCGAGAACGAAGGTATTACTATACGGGAAGTGATGCGACACCGGCCCGAACACAATATCAGACTGGCCGAATTGAAATCTGTTCTGGTCAATGGCGATGTGATACGTATCCCCTTCCCGCCCGAATAAACTGTTGAATTCCTCCGGGTCACAGGATTCCGGAGTCCATCCGAGGAGTCCGGCCGTAATGGCCCGATCGGTGCCATGTCCCTTGCCGGTGGCGCTGAGGGAACCATATAAGGTGGCGCGAATGCGCGTGCCCCGATCCAGCACATTGGTGGGAAGCGCCTGCAGCCGCATGAGGAAGTCGTATCCGGCCTTCATCGGCCCGATGGTATGCGAACTCGACGGACCGGGCCCGATTTTGAAGAGATCAAAGACCGAAGTTCTGATAGGATTGAGCATTACCTATGAGACTGTCCTTTTGAGAATGTCCTTAACACGCAAATTCATCCTGTCCAGATAAACTGCGATGTTTATGTAGTAACTTACAGACGTTGCTCTCCATTCGCCGGGCAGCTGCGTGATGCCTTCCAGCGGCAATAGTCAGAATAACCACACCTAATAAACATTTGACGCGACCAGGGGTTCCGGGTGTCCGCTTCTCCGCTCCATGAGCAATTCCGGATCCGGACTCTGCAGGCAACAAGGGAAAATCTTTTCGGCCCACTCTCAGCACCCCCCTTCTCCGGTGACCTGAGATATGTAATTATTTACAATACAATCCCTGGCTCTATTAATGAACTGCCTGTGTACCTTATCTCTCAGCCGGGAAGGCAGTTATTTCAGCATCTGAATTCCCCTGACTTGCATGGGCACCACGTATAACGATGTTCTGGCAGTGATGTAGAGTTCATCGGCATTCTCGCCGCCGAAGCAGAGATTGGCCGGAGATTCGGGGATCGAAATAGAGAGCACATGCGCACCCTCCGGATCATATACTTCGACCGCCCCGGAGGTAATGTATATGTTCCCCTGGTTATCGATGGTCATCCCGTCTGATCCCTGGGAAACAAAGAGGGTTTTATCGGAGAGCGTGCCGTCTTCATTGATAGTATACCGATAGGTTTCACCCGCTCCCTGATCCGCAACATAGAGTGTTTTTCCATCGCTGGTGCCTATGACTCCGTTGGGCCGTTCCATGTCATCGATAACACGGATCAGCCGCTCCCGATCCGGCGAGAGATAATAGACGTGTTCGCCCATTTCCATGTTATCACGGTTGCCATAGCGGGGATCGGAAAAGTAGACGCCGTCATCCGCATCCACCCAGAGATCATTGGGGCTGTTGAACCGGTTTCCCTGGTAAGTGTCAGCCAGGACAGTGACATCTCCCTGGGGAGAGATAGAAACCAGTCGTCGGTTGCCGCCTTCACATGCAATCAGATTTCCCTGGCTGTCGAAATACAGTCCGTTGGCGCCGCCGGAATTTTCGCGAAATGTGGTGAGCGCATCCTCCAGTGTCCAGACGTGAATCCGGTTGTTGGGAATATCGGTGAAATATATGTTGCCCCGGATGTCCGGAGCCGGCCCTTCAGTGAACCGGAAGTCTCCGGCGAGCTGCTGAACCTCGGCGTCTGCTGCGAGCAGGTCATCGCCCTGGGACTGTTGTCGGCCTTGTTGTGCCCTGCCGCATCCGACCAGTAACAAAAACACTGGAACGGTTATTATGAATTGCCTGGACATTTTACATCCCTCCCGGCTTGTGTGATGATTTCAGAGTTGCAGATTTCGGCTTCCGCCATGGTCTGTGCGAACCTCGCTCAGTTTTGGATTGGAATGAGTACAATATTCCGGTATTCCAGCCTGGCCCCTTCTGACTGAAGACAGATTTTTCCGGGCGTTTCCCAGACTTCCCGGGCCCGGTTCTGCAGCAAACCGTTCACGTATACCCGCAGATCGCCCTGGTTGAGGTAAATCTCGTACTCATTCCACTCCCCCAGCGGCCGCTCATTGGAAGGATGCATCTTGCTGGTCCGGCGTCCTTCGGTGCGATCGGGATCGACTTCCATGGGGAATTTATCAATGTTCCACATGTCTCCCATATTCCCCCGCTGGCCCTGTGATTCCACAGAGCGGGGCCACACCTTGTCTTCTCCCACCTTCCTGAGGAGCACCCCGCTGTTGCCGTCGGTGAGATGGCGCATCTGCAGCCGAAGTACGTAATTCGTATAATCCCGGGTGGTGCGGATGTACCCGCTGGGCGAGCCGCCATTCGAGAGCACACCGTTCACTACACTCCAGGTCTCCCCCAGTCGGGGACTGGAATATGTCCAGCCGTCCAGGTTCTGCCCGTTGAACAGCAGTTGCGCTTCACCGTAATTGTCGTTCAGGTGTTTGATCCTGATGTCTTTGAATTCCACGATCATGGGCGGTCCCGTATGAATCTGAAGCGCCAGGATGCCCTCTCGCAGGCGGTCCTGTGCATCCCGGTCGATCAGTTCGATGGTCGGATATCCGTTCAGATAATGCACCACATGGTTTCCGCGAGCCACGATTCGATATTCGTTCCAACCCTGGAGACGATAGTACCCCTCCCGGATGAGTTGCCCGACGTTCGATACTCTCGAGACCACCTGGTTGGTGCCCTCCTCATCGATGACTACCAAATCGCCCACATTCACCAGCCATCCCCTCCCGCG
>DATFLS010000145.1:0-10141 GCA_035267465.1 bacterium | reverse complement strand
TTCATTGGGTTTGAATGGATTACACCGCTGGGATTCGGTCCGGGAGCATACCAACGTAAGATCCCGTTATCTATGCCGACCGCGATTCTTATCAACATTATCGCCTATTCCTTCCTCGTACTCGGTTTTTCCGCTCAGCTTCCCACAGAGGTTATTACGGCAGAATCCATCCCACAGGTACCGTATTTCATTCAGATCCTGGGACCCAACGGCATCTATGTGGCTGCGTTCTTATCTGTGCTGGCGATCTTTTCCACCTTCAATGCGGGAGTAATGGGTGGTTCACGATTGATCTTCATTTTAACCCGGGAAGGAAACCTGCCAAAGTGGTGTGCAAAAATTTCGTTCCGTACCGGTGCGCCAATTGGAGCGATTGGCGTATTAGGAGGACTGGCTATCATCTCAGCGATTGTCGTGGTGACGTATGAATTAGAGGCCTTTGCCGCAATCGTCGGGACAACCATTGTCTGCTTCGTGTATGCGGCGTTTATGTTAGCTGTCTATCGCCTGCGTAGAACGAAACCGGATACTGACAGACCTTTCCGGACGCCCGTCTATTCTGTGATCCAGTGGTTTGTGATCATCACGATGCCGGCCATCGGCCTGATGGGGCTGTTCTCGTTACCCACGCTCAGTCCGGTGATCGGGTTGATTGGTTTTGTGATCATTGCAGCCCTGCTGACGCGGTGGTCAATATTACGGACAGCACAACGAGCCGCAGCTAAAAAGTCCGGAACGAGAGAAAGGGAATTGGAGCGTTCATATTAAGAATTTCGGGGAGCCGGATTCTATGAATGAATATGGATATTATTGTCGACCGGAATTGGTTCGGTTGCTGGAAGCCATAGGTCTGGATGCGGAATATGCCCGGGCCGAGGGCGATTATCTCTGGCGGAATACTGAGACCTCGAATGGGAAAATTCTTGATTTGGCGGGAGGATTCGGAGCGAATCTGTTTGGACATTATCATCCGGAATTGGTGGAAGAAGCGCACCGATTGCTCCATGAACAGGTTCCCATTATGGCGCAGGGGTCATGTCGTACCAGAGCGACGACACTGGCAAAAACCCTGTCCGGCAAGGTGGGAGATTATGTGGTGATTTTTACCAATTCCGGAACCGAAACGGTTGAGGCGGCCATGAAGCATGCGTATCTCGAGCGGCAACAACCGGTTTTCTGGGCATTACGGGACGCCTTCCATGGGAAGACACTCGGATCCATCCAGTTGACGCCCACTTATGGGAAAACGTTTCGCGCTGTAGGCCCACAGGTACACTTGCTTGATCCCGGTGATCCGGGTACCTGGGAAGTCCAGGAGGAGAACGCGAAACAAATTGCCGCTGCCTTCATCGAACCGATTCAGGGTGAAGGTGGAATTAAGCCGCTGCCGGGTGAATTTATCGATTGGCTCACGGGAATATGTCAAGAAGAAAACATTCCCCTGGTGGTGGATGAAATTCAATCCGGAATGGGCCGGACCGGGAGTTTCCTGGCGTCTGAATCGCTGGGATTAGACCCGGATTATGTATGTCTCTCCAAGGCGTTGGGTGGGGGCCTGGCGAAAATCGGTGCCCTGTTAATCAAACGCGAACGGTTCCAGGACGAGTTTTCCCTCATCCATACTTCCACCTTTGCCGAGGATGATCTGTCGTGCGGTATTGCCTTAAAAGCGCTCGAGGTCCTGGAACGGGATCAGCTGCTCGATCGGTGTGCGAGCCTCGGGGAACAGCTCTTGCAGGATTTGCAGGAGCTCCGTGATCGTTTTCCGGATGAAATAAAAGCAGTCCGGGGCAAAGGGTTAATGATCGGAGTTGAACTGCAGGATCAGTCGGATTCGCCGTCCAATACCCTGCGAACCTTCTCTCAACAGGGCTATATGGGATATCTTGCGACGGCATATCTGCTGAATGCGCACCAAATTCGGGTCGCACCCACTCTGAGCCAGCCGTTTACAATTCGTATCGAACCTTCCGCCTATATTGCGGCCCAGGATCTGTCGCGTTTTGTTGGTGCGCTCGCCTCATTCTGTAAGGCGTTGCGAGCGCTGGATCTGGATCACCTCACCGGCTATCAGGTGGGGCGCCCGCTCAAACCGGTTAAGAATTACAACGGGCAACGCCCCTATAAGCGGGAAAAGCCTGCCACTCCCCGAAAAGTGGCGTTCGTCGGCCATCTCATTTCACCAGATCACCTGAAGTTATGGGACTCGTCCCTGACGGGCTTCTCGAACTCCCAGCTGGAAAAACTGGCAGGGAAATCGGCACAGGTACTTGAGCCGACAATTTACGATCAGGTCAATGTTCGGTCCCGAACTGGCGAGAGCATCCATCTGAGTTTTATCGGTCTGTTTTTGACCTCCCGTCAAATTGTTCACTCCTTTCAGAACGGAGATGGAGCCTGGATTAAGGGGAAAATCGAGAATGCGGTTGCCCTGGCCCGGGATGAAGGGTGCCAGGTCGTAGGTTTAGGAGGCTATACGTCCATTAAAACCGGGAACGGATTACGGGTCAGGACAAAAGGTGTCGCTCTCACGACGGGCAATTCGCTGACGGTGGGTATGGGGTTACTGGCATTGAAAAACGCCGCGGCCAGGTCCGGTATATCTCTGCCGGATTCACGGCTGGCAATTGTCGGCGCCACAGGAAATATTGCCCGGACTTACGCGCTTATGATGGCACCCCTGGTCGCCGAAATGGCACTAATCGTCCGGGTGCTGGATTCGTCGAAGATTCAACCGTTAGTACAGGAGCTGCAGGCCATCAATCCTGATATTTCAGTGGAAGTCTCGGATAATCTGGAAATCCTGAAAGGAAGTTCGCTGATAGTCACCGCATCGAACGTAGCCGATGCCTTAATATATCCTGAACATCTGAGTGACCAGCCAATCGTCATCTGTGATATTTCCTTACCGGACGACGTGGCTCCATCTGTGAAAACGAGCAGAGACGATATCATTGTCATCAAGGGGGGAGTGGTTCGTTTACCACCGCAAAACGAGGAGTTTATTATCGGTGGTATTCCACTGGAAGAAGGCCACGTATACGCCTGTATGGGTGAAACCTTGCTTATGGGCCTGGAGGGGAAAACCACTCACGGATCCTATGGTCAGATTAATCCTGAAAATGTAGAATGGACTTTAAGTGTGGCAGAAAAACATGGCTTTACACTGGGCCGTTTAAAGAAAGAAAGTTCATACTGATGTCAATGAATCCTGACAAATTTCGGGAAGTTATGAGTCAATTTGCCACCGGCATCACCGTGGTCACCACCTGCCACGATGAGGAAATTTATGGGTTAACAGTCAATGCGTTCTGTTCAGTGTCGCTGGATCCGTCATTAATTCTGGTGTGCATCAATCAGCATGGACGCTGCCACGAACTGATATTACGCAGTCGAGTTTTTGCAGTGAATGTACTCAGTGAGGATCAGCGGGAAATTTCCGAGAGATTTGCCATTGATTACTTACCTCCCGATGAGCTCTTTTCCGGCATCGATTACAAAGAAGAGCGCACCGGGGTACCTATTCTGGAAGATGTTATCGGGTGGCTGGAATGTCGTCTCCATACGCATTACCCGGCGGGTGACCATACGATATTCATCGGGGAGGTACTGACCATCGGCCAGCAACGCGAGAAGAAGCCACTGGTGTTTTTCCAGAGTCAGTACCACACCAATAATATGGAAATAGTCCATTGACCTCCTCAGGGAGTTATGCCTGATCAGACAAATACGAAGAACGGTAAAGTGGTTTTGGTTACGGGATCTTCCTCCGGTATAGGAAAAATCTGTGCCGACTATTTATATTCCAGAGGATTCACAATCTACGGCACCTCCAGAAATCCCGGGAGTGAGAACAATGGATATGAACTGATTGCCATGGATATTCGGGAATCGGAGTCTGTTAAACAGGGAATTGACTATATCTTGTCAAAGGGGCAGGGCATCGATGTCGTGTTGAATAACGCTGGTATTGGTATAGCCGGTCCCATTGAAGATTCGTCGATTGAAGATATACGACGGCAATTTAACACCAATTTTTATGGGACCATACGAGTGTGTAAAGCAGTACTTCCGGCGATGAGACAGCAACAGAGCGGATTGATTATAAATTGTAGTTCGATTGCGGGTACAATGGGCCTCCCGTTTCAGGCTGTGTATAGTGCGAGCAAATTTGCAATCGAGGGAATGACGGAAGGACTCCGGATGGAAGTCAGGCAATTCGGTATTGATGTGACTCTAATTGAACCGGGGGATTTCAAGACAAACTTTACATCAAATCGGATAAAAGTAAAGCGGTCTTCAAACAATTCACCATATAAACCCCAATTTGATAACACGCTGGCGATCATGGAACGTGATGAAATGAACGGGCCCACCCCGAAAAAAATTGCTCAATTAGTACATAAGATAATTCATAAAAAGTCTCCAAAGGTCCGGTACACTGTGGGCTCTCCCACTCAACGATTTGCGACACAATTAAAACGAGTTTTACCGTCGAAAGTGTTCGAATGGATCATTATGGATAATTATCAATTACGGTGAAGGGGATCGCGCTATCTGAGGGAACGAGTTTGGAGAATAAGCCAATCCGTATCTTCGTCAATCCATACTCCGGTAACGGTCAGGGGGCTGAGTTTGTCCACCAGATTAAAGAGTATAATCCGATTATAACTGATCCCAATCAACTCTTAAAGCAAGTTCAACAACACATAACACCGGGAGATATTGTTGTGGTTGCCGGAGGTGACGGCACTGTTTCTCAGCTCATCGAGGCCCTGTTTATCACCGATCTCATCGAGGAAGTAAACCTTGCCCTGATCCCGTTTGGTACCGGGAACGATCTGGTCCGGTCTATCGGAGTGGACCCGGACACCGCACCGTACGAAATTTTAAAGTCCATTCATAACGGAACACGACACTCTGTGACAGTGCCTGTCTGGAAATTCGGTGGAGTATACTTCATTAATTATGTCGGTATAGGAATTGATGGAGCAATACTGCAGACAACAGATCGGCTGCGGAAGATATTCCCGGTGAATTTAGCACTCATTAAAACGTTATTTTTTCTTTCGGGGCTCCGGCATTTCGGATACCGCATTCGCTCAAATGTACATTTGAGCGTGGAAAATAACATTTTGCCTTTGCTGAATAAAGCAGGAGTGATAATCAGTAATATAGGTTATTACAGTGGCGGGTGTTCCATTGGTTCGCAGCAGGTAACGGAAGCCGAGCATGTAAGTATTACCGTGCTGGATTCCATCTGGAGTTATATATACCTGGTCTGGGGCCGGATTAACCCGAAGCGCAAAGTACCTGCTTACTTCACCAGTGAACGGGTAACCATCCAAGGGGAACCACTACCTGTTCAGATAGATGGTGAGGTCGGTGAGTTTCGAAGCGCTCCAATCCATCTGGCAGGCAGGGTGAATATTCTCAGGTAATCGGCGGAGGTCTACTGGAGGGGTGCGGCTGCTGCAATGACAGAATTAAATCTACTAACAATATACACCGGACAATGCAGAATTCAGACATGAGCAAGGGATTAATTCTTTTATAATCAGGCGGGAGTATTACGGTGAATCAAACAAATGATAAACTCATTAATGCCTTACTAATCGCGTTAATCTGTCTCGATGTTTTCTATGTAATTATCGTGTTTTTCTTTCCGGAATCCTGGTTTCAGTTCATACATGGCACGTCATATAATGATCCTCAGGGATTACTCAGACGCACTGGAGCCGGCTGGGCTGCGTTTGCCTTATTTCACTTCATTACGCTGATACGGTGGAAGGAGACGCCGAATTGGCTTGCTCTTTCCGCAGGGATTCGGTTGACAGAAATCTTTACGGATTGGGCGTATTTGTACTTTTCCCAGGATATAACCTGGATCGGTGGTATCAGTCTATTTTTAGCCGCGCCGATTAATGCGCTGTTAGGTTGGTACTTTTTTACATCCTCGGTTACCGCGGTCAAACAAAAATATGGCGAGGGATGAGCTTGGGGACACACACCTGTACATTTATTAAAGAAGAACTTCAAAATTCACAGCGAAATTGTCTATTAAAGAGGGACTTTAAGGAATAAAGGAGATTTGCCGATGTCTGCACCGTTTGACGTAATTATTATAGGAAGTGGATTCGGGGGCGCAGTAACGTCTTGCCGCCTCGCTGAGAAGGGGATGAACGTGCTGATACTTGAACGGGGTCGTCGATGGGATCCCGAAGATTATCCGAACGAACCGGATGATGACTGGGTCTATGATGTGAAAGAACCCCATATGCAAAATGGCTGGCTGGATCTTCGCACATTTGACGATATGATGGTTGCGATGGGAGCGGGCGTCGGCGGTGGCTCATTAATATATGCAAATGTGTCTCTGATTCCACCGAAGCGCACCTTCGACGAAGGTTGGCCGCCAGAGATTACCTTTGAGGGACTTGAACCATATTACGAAGAAGTCGGCAGAATGCTGAACCTGCAAAAAATCCCCAGAAATCAGCTCACAAAACGGTATAAACTTACCCGGGAGGCTGCGGAAAAGTTAGGTTATGCAGATCGCTTTGATTCAGTACCTCTGACTGTGACCTTTGATCCTGAGTGGAGCTATGACCTGGATGATCCGTTCAATGAAAAACATTCGAAAACATGGATCAATGATCAGGGGAAGGAACAAGGCACCTGCGTCCATCTTGGAAATTGCGATATCGGGTGTCCGGTGAAAGCGAAAAATACTCTGGATTTCAATTATATTGCGCTTGCCGAACAATACGGAGCGGAGGTGCGTCCACTGCATTTTGTCAAATATATTGAGCCGGAAGATGGCTCATATCGGGTGCATTTTGACCGCCTGCAAGAGAGGCAGCGCTTCCAGGGCAGTGAAGTTGCTCCCCGGGTGATTTTGGCAGCCGGTTCCATCGGATCCACGGAAATATTACTCCGTTCACGGGACCAGTACAAAGCGCTGCCGGATCTCAGTCATTTTCTGGGGCATAATTGGAGTTCCAATGGGGACTTTTTAACGCCAGCCATCCATAAGGATCGGGAAATATCATCCACCCAGGGGCCAACAATTACATCCGCAGTGGATTTCCTGGATGGTGAGGAGGTTGAGCAGCGGTTCATCCTCGAAGATGGCGGATTTCCTGATATTCTGGGGAATTACCTTGAAGAAAAGGTCGATCAGGGCATAAAAAGATTCAGAAACCGTAAATTTAAAGTGTTACTTGAAGCTGTTGGTGAGGTGATGCGGATGCGAGATCCGCTGAATCATGTAATGCCGTGGTTTGCGAATGGAGTCGATGCTGCGAATGGTCGTCTGTATCTGGGGAGATACTGGTACGCTCCATGTAAGCGCAAACTTAAATTGGACTGGGAGATTGATCGATCGGAAGAGCTTATAGAATCCATTATTCAAATGCACAAACGATTTGCGGAAGCCACCGGCGGTGATATCTGGGTTTCGCCCACCTGGAGTGTTCTGAAAAATCTGATTACGCCACACCCTCTGGGCGGATGCAATATCGGCACATCTCCGGAAAATGGCGTTGTGAATCACCGGGGAGAGGTGTTCGGCTATCCGAATCTGTACGTGGCGGATGGGGCGATCGTACCGAAGGCTATCGGTCTGAATCCCTCCCGAACCATTGCGGCACTGGCAGAACGGATTGCCCATCTCATGGAAAAATAAAGACAGGCCAGGTGAATTATACGTGAATGGAATCATGTCTGCTGTAGGAATAAATTCGTGCCTGACGGGTTGGGTGAACCATGAGTAACAAATCTGGAAGGGGGACAGATCCGCTCTAAACTAAAACATAGAAAATTGCTTGATATAAACTGTTAGGGAGGTTTACGTGATGAACGCTGCCATTAAACTGAGTCTTCTGGCATCCGGAACCTTTTTATTAACCGGCTTATGTACAGGTGTCTGGAAATATCAACAAATGATGAGCGATCCGGAAGGCAGATCGCCTGTCTACGTGGATATCGCCCATCGGGCGGCGTTGCTTTACTCATTTGCAGCATTAGTCATCGCGAAACTTCTCGAATTCAACACTCAACCCCTGACCCTGCAACTTATCTCATCCGGCGCGGTATATTTCTTCTTTGTCACAGCCCTGATCGCCTACATCTATCATGGAATTCGGAAGCAAACAGACAATCAGTTCAGAGAACACAATGTCATTACCACCTGGGGGATGTATCTGCTTATCCTGGGAGAACTCGGTGGATTCAGTGTGGTGTTCTGGGGATTTATCTCTAATGTGATCTTATGACCATTGATACGACTAAATCTGTCCTGGTGGCCGCCGTACAGATGGAAGGCCGGGTCGGCGATATTGACTACAACCTTCAACAAGTAGAACACCTGGCGACGGAGGCATTTGAGAGCGGCGCCAGAATCGTTGCCTTGCCGGAATTCTTCACCACTCCCGTGGTCTTTGATGAACGGCTCCTGCAGTGTTCACTCCCCCGGGAGAATAAAGCAACTGGGTTATTGCAAACCCTCGCCGGAAAATATTCCGGTTATATTGGCGGTTCCTTACTGCTCCGGCGTGACTCAGATATTTATAATACCTATATCTTTATGCAACCCGATGGCACATATGCGACGCACGATAAAGATATACCCACTATGTGGGAAAATGCTTTTTACGTAGGTGGCAATGACGACGGCATTCTGTCCACAGACCTTGGGAGCGCCGGAGCGGCCGTCTGCTGGGAATTAATTCGGGAAAGGACTGTCAGGCGGCTGAAGGGTAAAATCGATTTTATTATTGCCGGAAGTAACTGGTGGACGGTGCCGGACTGGAAATATCCCAGATTTCTATTCGACCGCATGCACTCCCGGAATTGTGACTATGCAAAATCCGCCCCGTCCGTTTTTGCGAAATCGCTGGGAGTGCCGGTGATACATGGAGCACATGCAGGGGAATTTGACGGACGATTACTATTGTTCCCGGGAGTGAATAAAAGTCTTCCCTTCCATTCATGTATGATGGGGGAGACTCAAATCGTTGACAACCGGGGAACGATCCTGGCCAGACGAAGTTGGCAGGATGGCAAGGGGGTTATTCTTGCAAAAATAACATTACAGCGCACACGGCCCACTGTTGAGCTCAATGACGAATATTGGATCCCGGACCTGACGTTACCCTTCAGGTTTTTCTGGCACCAACAGCGATTGTGCTCTCAATGGTACTACAGGAATGCCAAGAAAAATAATCGACTCAACGTATCCGGAGCTTAATACCGAGATCAGTAAATTTTTCGTTCATAAACTTACTTGCGGATTAAGTAAAAACAGTTTCTGATTGATTGCAACTTTCCTCAGGATTTATGAAATTTTATATATGGGTAGATGTATCTACTTCCCTGCATTGAGCAACATCTGGAGTATTATTGATTAAACCCGGAGTGACAGAAAGGACATTAACATGCGTGTGATTTACTCAGCTGCAGTGGCATTATTGCTTTTGGTGACCAGTGCACCCGCTCCTGCACAACCAGTGGGAGATAACTGGCCAAACACGGACGTTCCCGTTGAGGACGCTATTTGTTTTGCCCTCTATACCGTCCACAATGGCACCATGAAAATGACCGCCCAGCTCTATCCGCTTGATGACGGTGTCGATCGGGTGGTGCAATTGCAAATCCGTGAGGGCGGGAACTGGAAGACAATTGCAGCGACCACGGTCAACGAAGAACCATATGGGTTCCCCCAGGAGGATAAGAAGCGCTGGACCGCGCATTTCCGTATCAATAACTGGGATAGTTCCGGAGATTATGCCTATCGGGTAGTGGCAGCTGGCGGAGCCGCCACTTTTACCGGCACCATCCGGAAGGATCCCGTGGACAAAGAGGAAATCGTGGTGGCCGCCTTCACCGGCAACTCCAATGCGGATCGTCGCCTGAAACCGGACATCATAAGGAATATCAAGGCACAGGATCCGGACCTGCTGTTCTTCTCCGGCGACCAGTCCTATGATCACAAAATGCACCAACAGGCCTGGCTGTTGTTTGGCGAGGAGTTCGGTGAGATCATCAAGGACCGTCCGACGGTGTGTCTTCCGGATGATCACGACATCGGCCAGGGGAATGTATGGGGTGAAGGAGGTATCAAAGCCTCCAGCACTGCCGG
>DATFLS010000144.1:0-4056 GCA_035267465.1 bacterium | reverse complement strand
ATGAAGGATGCGCTGCGGTGGTCACGAGTTGGAATAATGATGGGCAACTATGATACATTTGATTTGTAATGAAGGGTTTGTATCTAATTTCTGTGAGTAAAGGGGAGATAGTCCTCCATAACTCTGTCTGAGATAAGGTCTGTGGAAAGAATTTCAACTGTTTACAGGATGGAAGTATTCTAGGACCGAATATGTCTGCTATGTCAGTGTCGGATGAGCCTCACCGTGCCAGTATTGCCCGGTAAAAATGGCATCACAGAAATTGCCGCCTGACCGGGAGATACCGGTCAGTTCTTCGATCACTTCATACGCATTTTCCAGAGAGAGATAGGCCAGGGAGTCCGCCCCGAGATGTGCCGCTATGTTCTCTGTGGATATGTTTGCAGCCAACAGTTCTTCCTGGCTTCGGATATTGGTGCCGTCGTAAGAGGGGTACTTGATCGGGGGAGATGCAATCCGGATATGGATAGAGCGCGCTCCGGCCAGCCGAATCCCGCGTACCAGTCGTTTCAGGGTGGTGCCCCGGACCAGGGAGTCGTCGATGACCACCAGGTCTTTGCCGCTGACAAGGGATCGGTCGATATTATACTTCCTGCTTGCCCCTTCGGCGCGTTCGGATTGTTCCCCGCCGATAAAGGTGCGATTAATATAATGATCTCTGGTAATAGCTGAGGTCCTGGGAATACCGATAGCCTCACCATAGCCTTCCGCCGCACTATTGCCCGAATCCGGGACGCTGGCCACCACCTCCACATTCCTCGGAAATGTCTCAGCCAGGGCTCGTCCGAATCCGCGACGGATCTCGGAAATATATCGGCCCGCGAAGGTGGTGAGCGGATGCGAAAAGTAAAACAATTCAAATAAACAAAACCGAGATTCGAAACCATCATTCCACAAGGGGTATTGATTCACTGCATCTCCCTCACAAATATACAGCGTTCCCGGTTCACAAGGAAGAACGTCTGAGAAACCAATGGCATCATCCCGGATCTGGAGTTCCCGGAGCATGTAATCTTCAGAGGTAAACACCACACCGCCATCCCGGAGGCGCCCCATAAACAAGGGGCGATTGCCAACGCGGCGGCCCGCGAATCCCCGGGTTCCGACAACTCCCACAATGGAAGCGGATCCAATATTGCCGATGTAGCTCGTCCGCAGTTTTGAAACCAGATCTGGTTTTCTGGAGAGGGCGAATTGGGCACTGAATAGCTCACTGTCTGTGGTCGTATGAAAGGCATATCCCTGAGCCATCAGCCGACTTCGTTGGGTGGTTATTTCCTCGGGGGAACCAAATTGTCCGTTGTGTGCGTATATCAGTGGGCCATGGGTTGTCTCCGATCGCAGCGGCTGGATATTGTGCTCCTCTGATGGACCATAGGTGGCATATCGCACCTGCCCGATAGCCCAGGACCCGTGAAGAGTTGGCAAGGTGTGAGATTCAAGCATTTGTGAGACCATTCCGGATCCGCCGAATTTTCGGATCCCCTCGCCGTCTGCTGCGTAAATTTTTGCCCCCTGCTGCCCTCGATGCTGGAGCTTGAACAGCACCTCACTGCAGATTTCCGCCGCGTTTGGATTCGCGTTTTTGCTTCTTCCGTATACCAGACAGATACCACACATATTCCACAGAACAAACAGTGTTGGTTGACTCGGCCTCACATTTATGGTACCGATTCTATGCAATTTCCACAAGACGTGAATTTCCAGAGCAGGGCTCTTCCAGCTGTCAACAATAAGAGTGCTGTGTGAATATTCAAGAGTGACATTTCCGGACCGGAATTCCGCCACTCCATACAGATTCATCAAGATCTGACTCGTTAATCTGAGGAGGGAGGGGCTTCTCTGGCCGGACCTGACACAAGTATTTTCCCCAGGGGAGAATCTGCCGATTTTGCGGACGTGTGACCGTCCGCTCAGACAAAACTACAGGAATCTGAATCCGGCATAGACATTGTATGGGAAGAGGAGAGACAAGAGAGATCAAAACAGAGACTAATACTCACTACATAACTACTCTTCATTGAAAGGAGGCCGTGATGGCGATGACGAGATGGAATCCCACCCGGGAACTCATGAGCGCATGGAATGATTTCGATCGGTTGTTTAGCCGACTACTGGATTCCGAAAGATCTGAAGGAGATGGATCTGACCTCTCCAATGTGGGTGTCTGGCGTCCTGCTATTGATATCACCGAACATGAGAAAGCATACGAACTCACCGTGGAACTCCCGGGCATGCAGGAAGATGATATACATCTGTTTTTTAAAATAATGTGCTTACTCTCTCTGGTAAGAAGAAGAGTGCAGCGGAGGGCGAAAATACAATATGCCGGGAACGCTGTTACGGAAAGTTCCAGCGGATGATCCGATTTGCCAATGATGTTGACGGCGATAAAATTCAGGCCGAATATACCAACGGCATACTTACAGTCACGATGCCCAAAATCAAGGAAACAATGCAAAAGCAGATTCCGGTCAATTTTAACAAATAACCTTCGGTAACATCATGCTCTAAGAAGCCGGTTGTAAGCAGCCGGCTTTTTATTGTTGTATAAGAGAATGTAATGCTGCCAGCGCTTATTGACTTTCTTCCTGTCGTATCTTACCATCCGAACAGCCGATGTAACAGGGAGGTGATCCGGCGAGACATTTTTATACATTTATTCGGATACTATCCTCCGAACCACAGAATAGAATGATCGATCACAGGGGCCGGTGATTGCGCTCCAGAGGCTGCTCGGATTTGAGTTACGATATGTTCAATGAGAAGTCTCAAAGGAAGGTCACGAGCATCAGATTGACTCAGCTGGTGAAAGTATCACCGGGGATTCAGAGAAAACCCCCGAGGAACTCAGCTGAAGAAAGGCTGTGTTCAGAATATCATTTTCAAAGATGTATGTTGGCTGCCGTACCTTCTTTAAGACTATAAACGGAAGCGTTCAATTACCAACCCAAACCGGTAAAGGATGGACGACAGATATGAGATATTTTCTAACGGCATTTATTAGTATGGGGCTTTTGTGGAGTGCTGCATTCGGTCAAGAGGAAAAAGAGCCGGCGTATGGGTGGAGACATCAATCGGTTGCGAATCTCAATTTCACTGACAACAACTTCGATAACTGGGAACAGGGGGGAGCGGATTCCTGGTCCTGGCAGCTGGAGGTTCCGTTCAAATTTGTGAATATACAAAAAGGATTCGAATGGTCGAATTCCGGCAAGGTTGCGTTCGGAAAGACGAAAGTCGGCGACCAGCGTGCTCGCAAAGCGTCCGATGTCATCAAATTTGAAAGTCTGTATACACAGAAGCTGGGGGTATATGTCAATCCCTACGTAGCGGTATCCGGGCAAACCCAGCTCGCAAAAGGATATAAATATACAGCAGATACCAGCAGAGTGATATCGGGATTTATGGACCCAGGCTACTTCACCCAGAGTTTAGGGGTGGGATATTCTCCGAGGGAGAACATACGAGTGCGTCTGGGTGCTGCCCTGAAGGAAACTATCACCGACCAGTTTCCCGTGCCCTATGCGGATAACCCGGAAACGGAAACCGTTGAAACGTTCAAATTTGAATATGGAGCGGATACGGTAACAGACGTGAGCCTGCAACTTCGGGATAATCTCCTATTTACATCCAAGGTGTCTTTGTTTTCGAACCTTCAGCGATTCGACGAAATCGATGTGGACTGGGACAACACCTTTACTGCCAAGGTCTCCAAATATTTAATCGTCTCCCTCAACATCCAGATATTCTATGACAAAGATATCTCCCGGAGGCGTCAGTTAAAACAGACCCTTGCCGTGGGATTTTCATACAGTTTGTTGTAATGCACTTTCGAATTCGGACCACCTCTTTGCATAGAGGTATCGAAATCTCCGGTTGAGTCAGGATGTCTCGCCATTCCCGTTGGCAGTCGCCGTATTCTTCACCTGCACATGCATAGGCGGGGAAGTGCCGTCCTTCTCCTGGCCCATATAAATAGTGCGATGAGGAAATGGAATCTCGATATCCAGTTCATCAAACTTCACTTTCAGCCGTCTGTTGAATTCACGACCC
>DATFLS010000143.1:0-3935 GCA_035267465.1 bacterium | reverse complement strand
CGAATCTGGAAAGTGGGAATGCGCTGGCCTTCGCGCATGGATTCAATATTCACTTTCATCAGATTCAGCCCCCGAAAGACATCGATGTATTCATGATTGCGCCGAAAGGTCCGGGCCATCTGGTTCGGCGCGTGTACACCGAAGGGGGTGGCGTGCCCTGCTTGATGGCGGTCTTTCAGGATCATTCAGGCGCAACAACTGATATAGCATTGGCCTATGCCAGAGGCATTGGCGGTACCCGGGCCGGAGTGATTGAGACTACCTTCAAAGAGGAAACCGAAACCGATCTGTTCGGTGAACAGGCGGTGTTGTGCGGCGGAGTGTCCGAACTGGTCAAGGCGGGATTTGAAACGCTGGTGAAGGCCGGGTACCAGCCGGAGATCGCTTACTTCGAATGTCTGCACGAACTGAAACTTATCGTTGACCTGTTCTATGAAGGCGGCATTCTGGGGATGTATTACTCGGTGAGTGATACGGCGGAATACGGCGGCATGAGCCGGGGGCCCAGAATTATCGACGAGGAGACCAAACAGCGAATGCAAGGATTGCTGGACGATATTCAAAGCGGGGAATTCGCCCGCGACTGGATCCTGGAAAACAAGGCAGGACGTCCCAAGCTGGAAGCGCTCCGCAGGCAACATGCCGCACTGCAGGTTGAACAGGTGGGGAAGAAATTACGTGATATGATGGAATGGATAAACAAATAGAGGATAATACAGTTATGGGTCTACCAAAAATCGAAATCTTCGATACTACTCTTCGCGATGGCACGCAGGGAGAGAAAGTCGCTTTTTCGGCCGACGATAAGGTGCATATTGCCAAGCGGCTGGATGAATTCGGGATTGATTTCATAGAAGGAGGGTGGCCGGGCTCGAATCCCAAAGATATGGAATTTTTCGAGAAGGTGAAGGAGCAGGAATTTCAGCATGCCGGGATCGTGGCCTTCGGGAGCACACAGCGGGTTGGCCATCCGGCGGAAGAGGATAAGAACCTCCATTTGCTGATCGATGCGGAAACGCCGGTGATATGCATCTTTGGGAAGTCCTGGATTCTGCACGTGGAACGTGCCCTGCGGATCACCCCGGAAGAGAATCTGGAGATCATCCGGGAGTCAGTGAAGTATCTGAAGGCCCATGACAAGGAAGTAATTTATGATGCTGAACATTTTTTTGATGGCTATAAGGATAACCCCGAATACGCGCTGCAAACCCTGAAAGAGGCGGAACAGGCCGGGGCCGACACCCTGGTGCTGTGCGACACCAATGGAGGGTCGTTACCCTCCGAGATCTCCCGGATCGTTGGGGAAGTAAAAGCGCAGGTGGATCCGAAGTTAGGTATCCATGCCCATAATGATTCGGAACTGGCTGTGGCGAATACCCTGGCCGCGGTGGAAGCCGGATGTGTGCACGTCCAGGGCACGATAAACGGGTACGGTGAACGCACCGGCAACGCCAATCTGTGCTCAATAATTCCGAATTTGCAGTTGAAGTATAACTATCAGTGTGTTTCCGAAGAGCAATTAGCGCGCTTAACCAATCTCTCTCATTTTGTCAGCGAAATGGCAAATTTGATCCATCCCAATAATTTACCGTTTGTGGGCAAGAGTTCATTTGCGCACAAGGGCGGGATTCACGTCAGTGCGGTGATGAAAGAGGGCAGCACTTACGAGCACATCGAGCCCGAGCTGGTTGGAAATCAGCGGCGGGTGCTGGTTTCGGATCTCTCCGGAAAAAGCAATGTTATGTACAAGGCGGAGGAACTTGGTCTGGATCTGGACACGGGCGGTGAGAATGTGCCCGAGATTGTTCAGCATTTGAAGGATCTGGAGAATAACGGGTATCAATTTGAGGCAGCCGAGGCGTCGTTTGAGCTGCTGGTGAAACGCCTGACCGAAGAGTGGGAAGACTACTTCGGATTAGAGGGCTTCCGGGTCATGATTGAGAAGAACGAATCCGAGGAGCCGCGATCCGAAGCCTCCATTCGCTTAATGGTCAACGGCGTGAAAGAGCATACTGCTGCGGAGGGGAACGGTCCGGTGCATGCCCTGGATAAAGCGCTCAGGAAGGCCATTCACAGCTTTTACCCGGAAATCAGTGAGATGCATCTGACTGATTACAAGGTGCGCGTACTGAACGCCGGAGCGGCCACCGGGGCCAAAGTGCGAGTATTGATCGAATCCAGCAGTAACGGTGAAACGTGGGGAACAGTCGGGGTCTCTGAAAATATTATCGAGGCCAGCTGGCAGGCGTTAATCGATAGCTTCTCCTACTTTCTGGCGAAAAATGTGGGGACCAAGAAAGCGAAAGGTCACAATCATAAAAAATCGGAGCAGACCCTTGAGCAAGTTTCGTAATCCGGAAACATATATTTTCCATAGACAGGAGAACAACCGATACAGGGTGATAAAAGTCATTGTACACAATGTGAGATAAAGACAGGGAGATAAACGAATGGAAAACCGAGTACTGATTTTTGACACCACGTTACGAGATGGTGAGCAATCGCCCGGCTACAGCATGAATCTGGAGGAAAAACTGGAGATTGCAAAGCAGCTAGAGCGGATGCGTGTTGATGTGATTGAAGCCGGTTTTCCAATTTCGTCCGAGGGGGATTATCTGGCGGTCCGTGAGGTGTCCAAACAGGTGAAAGACAGCAGCGTCGCCGGCTTGTGCCGGACCAAGAAGCAGGATATCGATCGCGCCTGGGAGGCTCTGCAGTACGCCGAAGAACCACGCATTCATACCTTTATCGCCACGTCGGATATTCACCTCAAATATAAACTGAACAAAACCCGGGATCAGGTAAAGGAAGCCGCCGTGGAATCGGTGCGATACGCCAGTAATCTGTGCGGACAGGTGGAGTTCTCACCGGAAGATGCGACCCGAACGGATCGGGAATTCCTGTATGAGGTGGTGCAGGCTGTCATCGAGGCCGGGGCAACGGTGATTAATATTCCGGATACGGTGGGCTATGCGGTTCCCTGGGAATTCGCCGATCTGATCCGGGGACTCCGGACCAACGTGCCCAATATGGAGGATGCCATTCTCAGTGTTCACTGTCATAACGACCTGGGCGTCGCAGTGGCGAACTCTCTGATGGCTGTCCGGAATGGCGCGGAGCAGATTGAATGTACGATCAACGGCATCGGCGAGCGGGCCGGGAACGCATCTCTGGAAGAAATTGTTATGGCTATCAATACCCGGCAGTCGGAGTTCGATATCGAAACCCGGGTGGTGACTGAGGAGATCTATCCCGCCAGCCAGTTACTGGCACGAATTACCGGCAACGGTGTCCAGCCCAACAAGGCCATTGTCGGTGCGAATGCCTTCGCTCACGAGGCCGGGATTCATCAGCACGGAGTACTGAAGAATCCCATGACCTACGAGATTATGACGCCGAAATCCATCGGCATTGAGAAAAACAGAATCGTGCTGGGCAAGCATTCGGGACGTTATGCGTTACAAGTACGCCTGGAAGAACTGGGCATCAAACCTTCCCGGGAGGAATTGAACGAGATCTATGAGGAGTTCATCCGGGTGGCCGACGAGAAAAAAGTGGTCGATGACAACGACCTGCTGGCCCTGGCGGCCTCCGAAGAAGCGGAGGGGAAAGGGAAGAACGGCAAACGGGAAGCGTCGTCTGAGGTCTCCGAGGAAGAGGTCAATACTTATCAATAAGATGAAAAGAATCGATAATTTCGGAATAGATCAGACGGATTGGATATGACTGCCAGGAAAATCATTGTCCTGCCGGGAGATGGAATCGGAGCGGAAGTGACCCGGGCTGCCGTGGCGGTATTAGAAGCCGTCGCTGAGCAGTTTGATGTGTCGATCCAGCGTGAGGAATTCCTGGTGGGAGGGGCAAGTATTGATGCATACGGCGTTCCGATACAGGATGATGTATTGGATGCGTGCAAGGAAGCCGACGCGGTGTTT